>CALPQA020000190.1 GCA_943325595.2 Auritidibacter sp. Marseille-P8566 | reverse complement strand
TCTTGATACGAGCACTCTATTTTTAATGCTTTCAATATTGCAGCTATCATTTGCAAACGATACAAACGTGGTGGGTTTTTAGCAAAATTGGTTACCGACCATTTTGATGTGTCATCGCTTAAAGTATATAACTCTAAGAAATTTTTTAATAGTGTTTTTTCCATGGATGAGTGGTTGGTTTTATAGTATAGTATTTGCAAGTTCTGTAAACCTACAAAAAGGATTTGCTAATTTAATTTGCTCAGGTGATTTACAATCAGGTTCAAAAATAGAAGGATTTGAAACCATAATAAAAATACCTCTCGCTCTTGATACCGCAACATTAAATCTGTTTGGAGAATATAAAAACTCCATGCCTCTTGGAGCGTCCTCTGGTGAAGATGTAGCTACTGAATAAATAATTACGGGTGCTTCTTGACCTTGAAACTTATCAACAGTGCCGACCGATACATCTTCAATTTGTTCTAATATTCTCTGAACTTGAGCATTATATGGAGAAATGATTTTAATATCATTCTTTGTTACTACTGTTTGTACATTTTCACTATTATTCCATTTAACATCTCCTTTAGTAAGCTCCAGAACTATCTTAATAATTTCATCTACCTCTTCTTGTGATGCGTTTGTATTGCCTTTATGATTTACACTTATGTGGAATAATCCAGAACCTGCAAATTTAGTATTTCCAATAATTGACTGATTTGTAAGTTCAACTCTTGCGCTTAACTTACTTTCATAAAATAATTCGGAATCAAAGGCACAAATAGTTGGATGCATCCTCCATGTTTCTTTTAAAAAAACACCTTGTTCTTGAGATATTGTTTGATGCCCATTGATAACATGTTCTAGTGCAGAAACTTCAGTTCCTTCTGGATGCACTCCTTGTTGCGGTTGTTGAAGTTGTTGCGGGTCACCCAGTAGTATAATGTTTTTAGTTGATAATGAAATGGCAAGCGTATCAATTAAAGCTAATTGCCCCGCTTCGTCCACAAACAAATAATCAACTGATTCATTATAATTAGCGGTACTCCACATAAAACTTGTCCCCGCTACTACATTTGCCGTTCCTATGTGTGATAGCATTTTAGCATTATCCGAAAAAGTTAGCCAAGGATAATCCGCTTCATCTCCACCAGACACTTTTTGTATCATGTTTATTTTTAATCCGGCTTTATCTGCTTCTGATTGAATTTTTTCTAGTAGCCCTGTAATTACTTTGTGTGATAATGCCGTTACACCAATTTTTTTCTTTGCCTTGATTAAGTCTATAATCATATTACTGGCGGTATAACTCTTTCCTGTACCGGGAGGCCCTTGAATGGATAGTACCGAATTATCTAATTTTAAAGACCAATCTTTAGCCAGTTCTAAAGTAATGTCCGTTTTCTTGACAACCTCATTCGTTCTTGGTAAATTTCGTAACAATAAATCTCTAGCTGCTCTATAATTAGGTAAATCCGATTCAAAACCATAATCTACAATCCACTCCGCCATTTTAATAATAGCATTTTCCTTATCAGTAGTTTTAATGTCTTCAAATGGAAAAATAGATATAGGATGCTGCCCTGCCTTGGCTGCTCCTTTTTTAATTTTAACTTCTCGACTTTTTAAATCAATACTTTCAATTGTTCCAGCACTTTCTCCATCTTGATTCTTAACGTTAGCATTCTTTTTAATTTCAGATTCTTGATGCGGAAATGTATAGGTTTCCACTATACTTCTTTTTACAGTTTCTGTTTGCCCTGTAAATTGCAGATAACTTAAGGCTGCTCTTTCTTCAATTAATTCATCGGCTGGCATTGACATTAATCTAAAGTATTCCCACCAAAAAGATTTTTTCTCCCGACGGTACCAATTCAGCATGTGTGCCAATATAAATTTTGCTTTGTCAACATTTGTAATTCTCTCTGAACTATTTTCGGAGACTCCATCCATTAGTGCTTCGAAAATAGGTTTTATCCTTTCTAAATGCGCATTAATATCTTCACTTGCTTCTCCATTGATGCTTACTGGTCTGGTAATTACTTCCCCATTTGCTATCAAACTTGTTCTTAATTTCTCCAACCAAATATGCAAATAATACGTACTTACGCAATCGTCTTGATTGTACAATTGAATCCCATCAATCATTTCCTTTGTAGCATCTTCGAGCTTTTGTGTTTCTAATAAAAATTCATATTCGGCTTTAAGTTTAGACAAAGTTCTCAAATCCATTTCTCTAGTATATTCGAAAAATTTTTCTAAATCTTTAATGGAATATTTTTCCACACTTGCTCTTACCGATTGTCTTACGATACCATATAAATCAACAAATTTATGGGCTCTTAGAAAGGAGTCTATTTCATTTTCGCAGGTTGCGTATTTACTCATAATACGTTTAAAAGCAATGGTTTCATAAGGCGCATAGTGATAGATGTGTAGGGTAGGGTCTATTACTAATTTTCCTATTGCGAACTTTACAAATTCCTCAAAAGCTGCCTTTTCTTCTTCTTCATTTTTTGCCCAAATTGGATAATATTGTCCTTCACAGTACCATCCAAATAAGTATTCTAATCCGCCAGGCTCCACCATCGGGTCACCTTCTAAATCCAAATAGATGTCCAATTTTGAGGGTTCAGGCAATTTATTAAATCCTCTTTCTGGTTCAACCTCTAAAGTTTCATATATATCCCGTGCTTCTTCTCTTCCAATAAATTGCACTCTAGCTTGTTCCCTTATCTTTCGGTAGGTATCAGCAGCACCCTTTATTGGATAAAAATCAGCAGGAATTTCCCATTGTGCAAATTCTTTTAAAGTATTCACATTATTGGCTCGTATTTCCTTTATTTGTGCCGATCCAATTCCTGCAACAAATCCAAGATGATCGTCTTGCCTTCTTTTTTTATTACATTCTTCCCACCAATTACAAATATCACAGTGTGCTATTGGTTCCGGATAGGTGTTTTTTTCATTTTGGATCGCTTCCAATAAACGTCTTTTTGTTAATCTTACAAAAGAAATATAATCATCAACTCGATATTCAATTTTACCTTCAGGATTTTGTACCCACATTTTTTCAGGCATAATTCCTTGAATGGCTCCAATTTTTTCAGAGTACAGTGCTATTTGTAAAATTGTACCTGCTCGAGTTTCAGTAGCTAGTTTTGTATCTAACACTTCATAAGACCAATCTCCTAAATCACTAGGTGATGTTACTTTTAAAATAAAGTCAGCCCAGCCCCCCCAAGCACCTTCATCAATAAGTCTTGCTTGATAAATAACATCTGCTCCGTTTTTCATTGCAGCAATTGTGTCCTGCTCAGCGCTACTATTTTCTGGGTTTATCTCAACAATATTTTTCCCTTCGGAACGCAATTGTTGTAAAAAGTCATCTTCAAAATTAATCCCCCTTTCTCTAAGCATCTCCAATACTCTATTCTTGTAGACAGGCTTTTTTAATTCACCTAATGCTGCCTTTTTATTCAAATTAGTTAAATGTTTACAGCTAATATGATTGGCTAAATCTGAAGGTGAAAAAATGATTTGGTTATTGCTCTTTTTCATAGCGTTATGAGGATTTTTGTTAGTTAGTTTTAATATGTTTTATTACAGCTGTATTATTTCAATTCCAATTTTCTTTAATCTCACTGCCTCTTTCCTCATCTTTAACTACATTTATAGAGCGTGGAATACGTTCTTGCAATTCCGTAACGTGCGAAATGATGCCCACAATTCTATTTTCTTTATACAAGGATTGTAGGGTTTCAAAAACAACAGCCACACTATCTGGGTCTTGAGTCCCAAAACCTTCGTCAATAAAAAAGAAGTTTTTGTTGTTTTTATTTAAAGATTGAACGCTTTCTGCTAAGGCTAATGCCAAACAAAGAGACGCTTGAAAACCTTGTCCTCCCGAAAGTGTTTTTACGCTTCTGGAGGCCCCATTATTTAAATAATCAATCACTTCAAATTCATTGGAACTATTAATTTGTAAGCTCAATTGGTTTTTAGTCATACGATGAAAGCGCACATTGGCCACATCGGCAAGGTTTTGCAAATAAATACTAGAAACATAGTTGACAAAACCACTTCCACTGAACATATTATTTAATGTTGTAAGATTGGCAGCACGGGATTCTAAAACTGCAAATTGCGAAATTAAATCGGCTTTCTTCTCAAGTTCTTCTTGCATTTTTTCAAGTTCACTAACTAAAGTTGCTACTATTCCTAATTGTGTATCTGCAGCTTCTTTGGCAGTTTTAGCGTGCATTTCTATAGTTTGATAAATTACAATATCGAATTGTTGTCCAGCGACTAATTTTTCTGAATCCTCAACTAAAATTTTGGCGGTTTCTAAATCAATGGCAAATTGTTTTATTTTTTCATTTTCAGAACTGGTATCAAAAGATTTTAAAAGAATGAGTTCAACACTTTCAATTGAATCAAATTGGTGTTTTATTAATAAATCATTTATTATTACTTGAGTATCTTTAAATGTCTTCTCATTTTTATCTACTACTTCTTTTTGAGTTGTTAAACGACCTTTCAATTCCGCTGCATTCTTTTTTGCAGTATCTATTTCATCTGATTTAGACTTATATTCGGTAGCTATTCTACTATTTTCAGCTTCCAAAGTAGTTTTTTTAGATTGAATCAAAACTACATCTTTGTCCTTATACTCTTGAAATGAGATTACTTTTAATTGAGATAATTCGTTATTAATAGCACCTATAACAGCAGCCATATCAGATTTGATTTTAGATTGGTTTGCCGTATGAATTTTCAAATCATTAGCAACGGTTTCAATATCATTTCTAACTGTTTTTTCATTACTTTCAGCCGCTTTAATATTCAAGTCTAACTGTTCTTGTGCTTGTTGTTGTTTTTCGAAAGCGTCAAAATCTGTTGTACTAAATTCTTTCCAAATGAATGTTTGTAAATGTATTTTTTGGTTCTTTTCAATTTGCTCTTTGGTATTTTGAAAAAGCAATAATTTTCCTTCTGAATGTGATAATGCAAAATGTATTTTTCCCGCATTTATAACCGTATTTTTAATTGATTTTTCTTGATTATCCAATTCCAAAATCTGCAAATCAAT
>CALPQA020000189.1 GCA_943325595.2 Auritidibacter sp. Marseille-P8566 | reverse complement strand
TGTATTTATTTAATGCGCCGAAGAAATCAACCGAGGGTTTATAGAACGAATAACTCCCCATTTGTAAAGTGATTTCCCCGCCTTTTTTGAATTGTGGGATTTTAGTGACCATATTTAAAATTCCGCCTGGTGTAACATTTCCAAATAACAAGGCAGCTCCACCCTTTAGGACTTCTATTTTTTCTAAAGTTGCTACTTCGGGCATGGAACCACTGTTTTGACGAAACCCGTTTTTGAGCATGTTATTTGCCGACATGTCGTATCCTCTTGACCATAACGATTCTTGAGCGCCTCCTCTGGCTGAGCCAATGTAAACGCCGTTAATGTTTTTTGCGACATCGCTTAATCGGAGCGCTTGTTGTTGGTAAAGTGTTGTATTTCCTATAATTTGGACGCTTTGAGGCAAGTCGAATGGTTTTATTTCTAAACCTGACAATATGGATTCCCTTTTTTTGTTCGGGCTGTCTTTAATTTTGATTACGATTTCTTTCAAAGCATTGATGTCTTCAATTAGAATAAATTCGACATACGTACTTTCATTTGCAACGACTTTTATTTCCTTGGATTGTTTTGTTAAACCGATGCCTTCTAACGTAATAGTGTGAATTCCTATTGGGAAATTTTTAAAAATAAATCCTCCTTTTGTATCTGTTTGTGTTGAAGCAGTTGCTTTTCCTAGTTTTATTGCTATTGCAGCGATAGGAAATCCGTCTGATGATACAATTTTACCTTTTACTATTCCAGTCTCTTGGGCGCTGATTGCAAATGTTGTAAAAAACAAAAATAGCAGTATTTTGATTCGGTTTTCCATAATTCTTATTTAGACTTGTTAAAAATAAAGTGCAAATGTAATTACTGAATTTTATATTTCAAAGCTTATTTAGAATTATTATGAATACTATTTTATAGTGTATTGATTTTCTGTTTATTACTATGAAAAATAATTTATCAACAAATGATTTTTCGTAAACGGAATGCCTAGCCCTGATGGAAGCGGCATCCTTTTTAGGGCGGGGTTCGCCCTAAAAGATATAGCGGACAGCGGGAGAAAGCTTCAAAAAATTCCAAATGTAAACCGCTTTACTTTTTCAACTTTTTTTTGTAAATTTGCAGTCATAATAAAGGAAAAAATAAGATGTTAGATAAACTTCAATATGTAAAACAGCGTTTCGATGAAATTTCGGATTTGATTATTCAACCCGATGTTATTGCCGACCAAAAAAGATATGTACTTCTTAATCAAGAATATAAAAGTATCAAAGCTTTAGTAGAGAAAAGAGAAGAGTATCTTATTTTATTAGCTAATATTGATGAAGCGAATGAAATCATTGCTGACGGAAGCGATGCTGAAATGACTGAAATGGCAAAAATGCAATTGGATGATGCCAAAGATCGTTTGCCAGAATTAGAAGAGGAAATAAAATTTATGTTGATTCCTAAAGACGCAGAAGATGCAAAAAATGTTATGGTTGAAATTCGCGCCGGAACGGGTGGGGATGAAGCCTCAATTTTTGCTGGCGATTTGTTTAGAATGTACACCAAATATTGCGAAAATAGGGGTTGGAGAACTTCGGTTGTGGATATGAACGAAGGAACTTCAGGCGGTTTTAAAGAAGTTATTTTTGAAGTTACAGGTGAAGATGTTTACGGGTCATTAAAATTTGAAGCAGGTGTTCACCGCGTGCAACGCGTTCCACAAACGGAAACGCAAGGTCGTGTTCATACTTCTGCTGCCACTGTTATGGTGCTTCCTGAAGCTGAAGAATTTGATGTTCAAATTGATATGAACGATGTTCGAGTTGATTTCTTCTGTTCATCAGGACCTGGAGGACAATCTGTTAATACTACAAAATCGGCAGTTCGTTTGACACACATTCCAACAGGTTTGGTGGCACAATGTCAAGATCAGAAATCACAACATAAAAACAAAGACAAAGCGTTTATAGTTTTACGTTCTCGTTTATACGAACAAGAATTAGCAAAAAAACAAGCAGAAGATGCTGTAACTCGAACTTCTCAAGTGAGTTCTGGTGACCGTTCTGCAAAAATTCGTACTTACAATTACGCACAAGGACGCGTAACCGATCATAGAGTAGGACTAGATGTTTTTGATATGGATGGCGTTATGAATGGAAAAATTCAAAAATTTGTTGATGAACTTCAACTGGTCAACAACATGGAGAAATTGAAAGAAGCGAGTGAGGTATTTTAAGGAGACGAAAAGATAATAGACTTATAGATAATAGACGGATAGACTAAATAAAACAAAAATATTAGCCACGAATTCACGAATTTTTAAAATTTATAATTCGTTAATTCGTGGCTAAAAAATAAAATTCCCTTGCGAACTTTGCGAAAAACTTTGCGAACTTTGCGGTTAAACACACAACAATGACAACTACAGAATTAATTGCCCAAATTAAAAGCAAAAAATCCTTTCTATGCATTGGTTTGGATGTTGATTTAGCTAAAATTCCAACGCATTTGTTGGAATTAGAAGACCCAATTTTCGAGTTCAATAAAGCGATAATTGATGCGACGCACGATTTGGCAGTTTCCTACAAACCTAATACGGCTTTCTATGAAGCATATGGAATAAAAGGCTGGGTTTCTTTGCAAAAAACCATTATTTACATCAACGAAAAATATCCTGAAATATTTACAATTGCCGATGCAAAACGCGGAGATATTGGAAATACATCGTCCATGTATGCCAAAGCATTTTTTGAAGATTTGAATTTTGATAGTGTAACCGTTGCGCCGTATATGGGAAAAGATTCGGTAGAACCCTTTTTAGCTTTTGTAAATAAGCACACGATTATGTTGGCTTTGACTTCAAATGAAGGAGCTTTTGATTTTCAAACCTTGAATGTTGATGGTGTAGAATTATACAAACAGGTTTTGGAAACATCGAAAACTTGGAAAAATTCTGAAAATCTGATGTATGTTGTTGGGGCTACAAAAGCCGAATATTTCACTGAAATTCGTAAAATTGTTCCCGATAGTTTCTTGCTTGTTCCAGGAGTTGGTGCACAAGGTGGCAGTCTTTCTGAAGTTTGCAAATATGGAATGAATGCCAATGTGGGATTGTTGATTAATTCTTCACGTGCGATTATTTACGCTTCTAATGGAATCGATTTTGCTGAAAAGGCTAGAGAGGAAGCATTAAAAATGCAACAAGAAATGGAATCACTATTGAATACTTCTATTTCTTAATAAATTTATACGTATTAATCCCGGAGTTGCCTTCAATTTTCAAAAGGTAAATTCCGTTTTGATAATGAGACACATCTAAAATGGTTTGTTCATTATTTAAGATATAAGAATTTAGCTCTTGTCCCAAAACTGAGTAAATTGTTGCTCGATTTCCGATTTGGTTTTCTTGAATTACCAGATTTAATTTGTCAGTAGTAGGATTTGGAAATAAAACCAATTCGTTTTCTTTAGTTACATTGTTACTCCCTAAACTTGTTTGTTGGTATACCCTAACATAGTCAATTTCCATTGCAGATTGAACAAAATTGGATGCAATACTCGGTTCAATAGCTATATTTAATAAAATGTATTGTTCAGCATCAAAAGGCCATGTACTAGCATTTTTAACTGTAGGATTATAGATATAATGAACTACATTATCTACGCTGAAAATCATACTTGAAGCCGACCATTCAAGGGAATACACATGGAATTGTGATGAAGCAGTTGGAATGGTTTGTCCGCCAAGATTTACAGTACTTCCAAAACTCGAAGGGGTATGCATGGCACTTTGAACATAATTTTGGTTGGTTCCCCAATGTTCCATAATATCAATTTCACCACAGGCAGGCCAGCTTGCACTTCCATAAGTACTTGTCCAAAAGCCACCTGGTTCAATAACATTTTTTCCAAGCATCCATATTGCAGGCCATGTTCCAACTCCTACGGGTAGTTTTGCGCGCACTTCAACACGTCCGTATTTGAAAGCAAATTTTGAATTTAATCTAGCCGATGTAAATTGTTTTGTTTTTCCTTGATCGGTGAAAGCCTCTCTTTTTGCCACTATGCTTAGTATTCCGTTAGTAATATTTGAATTTACTTGTCGATTAGTATAATGTTGTAATTCGCCGTTGTACCAACTAGTTCCATTTGGAAGTTGGGTTTGTGGAAACCACTTTGACGTATTTATACCACCACTAGTATCAAATTCATCACTCCAAACTAAATTGGTATATAGTGTTGCAGCACCCGAATACAAAAAATCGTCTAAATAAGCAACGACTTGAGAAGTGTTATTTTCTCCATTCACTTGAAGAACGACCCTATTAAAATCGGATCGGTATAACGGATTTGTTGAAGTTGGATCTAAATTAATATATGTATCCGTTGCAAAATTGAAAGTGATGGTCTGCCATTGATTCAATACAATAGGTTTTATTATTTCGCATTGCGTTGACCAAGGCGAAGCTAGCGAACCATTTTGGAGTTTTAGTGAGATTCGATTTGTTTGATTTCCGGTAATGCCGGTTGAAGGCACATATATTTTTAAAGTAAAAACACTACTAGTAGCTAAATTATAATTGAATCCTGCATCAAATCGAACGTTTGCATAAGGCCCACCAATATCCGAATATTTTAAAACTTTAGAAGAGGTGTTAATGCCAGTTGGAAAAGGATTTGTGAAATTAATGTCCATCCCACAATCATCGCCAAACCAACTATTTATTGTACTAGTACCTTCAAAGTTATCTTGCGAAATTTGGACTTGCGAATAAAATATAGAAGTCGAAAACAATATTGATAGAAAAATAAAATTTCGCATTAATATAAATTTGGTTAAAATTGTATCATACAAATATAAGTCCCATGATTGCTAATAAAATTTAAACTACCTATATAAAAACTATACACTATCCAATTTAGTTAAAGTAAAAAACAATAAATTTACATTTTGTAATAATTGAGATTATGGCTTTTAAATTGGTTGACCAAATAGGAATTGAACATACTTTTGAAATGTCGCCTAGACGAATAATTTCATTGGTACCATCGCAAACAGAATTGTTATTTGATTTAGGTCAGGAAAATAAAATTGTTGGAATCACT
>CALPQA020000188.1 GCA_943325595.2 Auritidibacter sp. Marseille-P8566 | reverse complement strand
CTCCAAAAGAGGATGTTAAAGAGTATGCTCCAAAAATTATTACAAGAACAATTCCTGGTAACTTTATCGGAGCGTTGATTGGACCTGGTGGAAAAGTAATTCAAGAATTGCAAAAAGCTACTGGAACAACTATCGTAATCAATGAGGTTAACGAAGAAGGTGTAATCGAAATTTTAGGAACTGATCCTGCTGGAATTGCAGCGGTATTGGCTAAAATCGAATCCATCACTTTCAAACCTCAAATGAACGAATCATACGAAGTGAAAGTAATTAAAATGCTTGATTTTGGTGCCGTAGTAGAATATACTGCAGTTCCTGGAAACGAAGTATTGCTTCACGTATCTGAGTTGGCTTGGGAACGCACAGAAAATGTTTCTGATGTAGTGAATATGGGTGATGTATTTATGGTGAAATACTTAGGTGTAGATCCAAAAACTAGAAAAGAAAAAGTTTCTAGAAAAGCATTATTACCAAGACCTCCTAGAGAATCTTAAATCAACTAGACGAATTAAATTTGTCCTAGTTTCATTTAAAAACCCCCAATTCATTTAGTTGAATTGGGGGTTTTTCATTTAAAAATTTTATATAAAAAAGCGAATTAAAATCTAATCTTGTTTTATTATCGTAATAGAAGCACTTTCCCCTTTCTTTAAATTAGAAACCAAATCAAAAGTCCTCTCTTGATCAATTAACTGAATTGACGCCGTGTTAAGCTGTAATTCTCCTTGGTTTACTGCCTCGATTCTAAACACGTTATTTCCTTTGTCAACATTTACTGTGATTTTTTTCTTCTTATTTACCAAAACGTATTCTTTTAAAATCAACACATCATTATTATAGAGGTTGATTTTATCTCCATCTTCAACTTTGGAATCCCATACTATTAAATCAAGGGTGTTGAATTTTGTAAAGACATTTAAATTTTGACCCCTAGACAAATTATTAACTTTTAAACTATCTAGAATAGAAATTGGATTTGATTTTTGTTTTACATTTTCATCAACTTTATTCGATTTTTGAAGTCTATTATTGACTTTATTCAACAAAGAATATAATTTATTAGACCCAATCAAGGTTATTGTCCCATCAATACATTTTTTCTTGTTTTGATACAATCCTTTAAAATCGCCAGTTAGTTTGCTATTTTCGTTCACTAATTTTATTTTTCCAGAATAATTAACAAAACAAAACATGCTTGCCGTTATAGGTGATTTGGTATATAAAATGGACTCTTCTCTAAAATTTAGCTCTTTAGTTTTTGCATTATAGCTCCCAGAAATAGTATTTTTTGTTTCATGTGGACCTCCAATATCTGTTATAGAATAACCATCTAATTTTCCTTTATTTTCATAAAACATTAATCTGTATGTAATTACTGCCTTATCGTTTCCATTTAATTTAAGTGCTCCAAAGTATTCGTATTTTTCTTGAGAATAAGAGTTAACAATAAATAAAAAAAATAAAGTAAACGTAAAATTTTTCATGTTAATTTTTTGTATGTTTGACAAATATAAATCAATTAACCCTTATTTCTATGAAATTAAAATTTTTACTTTCGATGTTTGCGATCCTTTTCTTATCAGTTTTCGCAACTTACGCTTCTTTCCCTGTGCAAAGAACAACTTCAAACAACATTACAACAACTGTTGTTGAAAAAACCAATGATGACTTATCATCACCAGCTGCAGCAGCAGGAGACAAAAGTCAACTTATTGCGCTTATCTTAGTATTATTAGTTGGAGGAATTGGAATTCACCGTTTCTATTTAGGTTACACTTGGCAAGGTATTGTTCAATTGTTAACTTTAGGTGGTTGTGGAGTTTGGTCACTTATCGATTTGATTAGAATCATCACTGGTGATTTACAACCAAAAGACGGAAGCTACTCTTCTACACTATAATACTTTATAATGCTAAAAAAAATCGTCTTTTATTCCCGAATCATAATAACAATGGTAACTCCATTTGTTTTGATTCTATTGCCTTCTGACTTCTTTGACAAAGGAGAATCCATTTGTCTTTCAAAAATGTTAGCCGGTATGGAATGTTATGCATGTGGACTAACTAGAGCAACAATGCACTTTGTTCATTTTGAATTTTTAAAAGCATGGGAGTTTAATAAACTATCATTTATAGTAGTTCCGATGTTATTCCCTTTATGGCTTAAATCTTTTTATGAAATAAGAGGAAAATCATTACCTGGATTACTTGGAAAATTAACATAACGGAAAAGACAATTTCATTTATAAAAAGGGCAAACATAACGTTTGCCCTTTTTTTATTTAAAAATAATTGTTCTTTTTTTAACTTTCTTGGAACTCAATACACATAACTATTTCAATACCAAAAAAAGGGATAGAAAATATGAGACAACAAAAAATTACCAAGCAATGACCATCCTTGAAACGGCTTAGTTAGATAAATATTTAAAAGAAATTGAAGTGTAGAAATATGCTTTTTATATGTTCTGCATTTCATACATAAAGAACTGATTTCTTAGTGCTTAATATAAACACTAAAAAGCTTTACAGGTAGATTGTAAAAAATCTCACTTAAAACAATTAAATTCTTACATTTGAAACTACTAAAACTAAAACCATGGCATTTATTATATTCATTTTAGCAGTTTGTATCTTTATATTATTTAATAATTTCTACAAATTACAGAAGGAAAATAACTTTATAAAATCTATTATTGAGAAATACAGTAAAGAAAGTTCTTTTTTGAAAAACGAACTTGATGAACTGAAAAAATTGCTTAATGAAAAATTGATTTCTGCGGAAACTATTGAAACGAATAAAGAAATCAACCCCCAAATAATTGAAATTATTGAAGAACCTAACCCTTCCTTTACTTCTATTTCAGAAGAAGATTCATCAAAAGAGGTAGCAACAATTGAGGAAATAAAAGAAATTAATTCGCCACTCATAAAAACGATTCCCGACGAAATAATAGTAGAACCAATAGCAGTTCTTGAAAGCCAAAATGTCCCAAGGCTTGAAAAGCAAATTCCTATCAATGAAAAAGTGCATGTAGAAAGTGCCTTTTCTAAATTCATTAAAACTGCCGAAAAACAGTTTGCCGACAACTGGACTGGAATTTTAGGAACAGCGATTATGGTGCTGGGAATTGGGTATTTGAGTATATATACGGCGTTGAAAGTTGTTCCAATATTTAGGGTTTTAATATTATGGATGTATGCTTCATTACTTGTTGGTTCGTATTATATTTTACAAAAAAAAGAAAAATGGGTAACAACTGGACTTTGGCTACGAAGTGCTGGAGCGAGTTTGTTTTTGTTTGGTTGTTTTGGCGCATCTCAAATTCCGGCATTAACGTTTATTGCTAATCCAATTGCGGGCTATTTGTTAATTGGACTCGGAATTGCGCTCAATTTATTCGTTGGTTATATTATCAAGAAGCAAACTTTTTTATCGCTTCACGTGATTTTGAGCATGCTGATTTTGTGTGTCATTCCGGAGAAGAGTTTAGCTACATTTATCTTGGCAGCGACTACGGCTACTATTGGAATTGTGTTGTCGTATAAAGAAAAATGGGAATATCATTTACTGATTGTTATCACGGCATTCATTGTTTTTGATATTTGGTTTTATGCACAAGACACGAAATTATCAGCAACAGAAAATACCATTGCTATTCTCGGAATTATAGCGGTTGCAGCAAGTTGTATGTTTATGCAATATCGAAAATTTTATGAAAATAGTTTTTTCGACAAAGCAGCTTTTATTACACATTTAACCAATTGGGTTTTGTTTGCTACTGGATTGATTCTGCATTCAACAGGTAGTCGATTTAAAACTTTTGTGTTGTTTATTGGAGCACTTCTATGTCTGTTTATAGCTCTTAAAGCTAGAAAGAGAAAAATCTATTGGTTGTATCATTTAGATGGTATGATGTTTTTCATTTTATTGACTTTAAGCATCGCAATGTTAAACGATTGGAATGTTGGTTTTGATAGCATTGCTTGCATTTTATATTCAATTATTATTGCTTGTTTGTTTGTGGTTTACAAAGAAAAAGAGACTTTATTACATAAAATTTTTCTTGGAATAAATCATGTTGCAGCTGTTGCTCTTATTGTTTTTTGGGCGTTGATGGTTAGTGATTCATTGGTGATTAAAAATAGTACCAGTATTTTGGCAACAACAATTATAATGTCGATTATTGCTATTTTAGTTCCAATTTACACTTCAATAAAAAAGGAATTAGAACCTGTAGATGCGTTTTTTGGAGGTACAAATTTAAGTTTAAATGGATTATTGGCAATTGTATTTTCGGTTTTCGTAATTCTGAAAAGCAACGATGAATTGAATCATAATTTGTTTGTTGCTGTTCTATTTGGAATTGCTGTTATTTGGCGCTATTTAAGACAAAAATTTGAAAATAATACGTTTGATATAGGAAGAATTCTTTTTTATACTTTGAGTATTTTTATTGGAATTTTTATGATTAAAATTCAAGCCAAATCAAATTTCGATTTTATTTTTGCTGGTGGATTATTTGTCGTTATCGTATTCAATTGGATGGTTAAACATTTCTACAAAAACGATTTTATAATTCGATTTTTCGCCATAATCGGAATGAATGCTTTAATGCTTTTATTGATTTATAAATATTTGCCACAGTATGAAATTATACAAATTATTAGTTTGTTTGGAATTGCCCTTTTAAACCATGAGTTTTTGTGGATTAATTTCAAAAGAAATAGTTTAACAACCGACAACCAAACGTTGTTATATTTTGTTTATTATTTGTTTATAATCATAGGAAGTGTCTTGTTTTTGTATCATTCTTCAGAATTTTCAAATACTGAAATTGGATTGACTTGTTTAGGGATTTCGGCTGTTGAATTGTATGTTTTATTTGCTAAAAGAATCAGAGAAAAATCGGAAGAGACGATACAAGAATGGACGAATTTTAATTTATTAAATTCAGAATTTTTAGTATTTAATGCTTTGCTGTTTGGATTTTCTTGTTTGCAATTAGAATATGTTCCGGTTTATTTAGGAATTTTTGCTATCCTGTCATTTGTAGGGTTTCAAAAGTTTGAAGAATTGAAGCGATTTAATAATTATTCCTTTTTTCTATTACTTGGAAGTAT
>CALPQA020000187.1 GCA_943325595.2 Auritidibacter sp. Marseille-P8566 | reverse complement strand
TAAAAAACAATTTCATGATTCAAAATGCCATCACTACTTTGGAAACTAGATATCCAAACAACCTGACTTTGGCAAACGAAAGAATTATGAAAAAGGAGTTTTTAACTAACAAAGATTTGATGATTATTAGCCTTGATAGTTGGAAAAAACTAGTGGATTCAAGAAGTGTTTGGTTGAGTAATATTCCATCAATATTAATTATCCGACCATAAATTACAATCCTAAATCCAAAACAAAACTCAATTTTACGGCAATATTGTCCTCAACTCTTGGAAGTTGGTTGGGGCCATACCTGTAAAATCCTGTCAAACCAAACCCTTTATAAATTTGGTTTAATTCTATTCCCGATTCAAAAAATCCCTTGTTTAAGGTTTTATAATTTATACCCACATGTTGCTCCGGATGGTCTAAATTTCCCCATGCCATTCGGGTAACAAATACCAAAGAAGGTTTAACTTTCTTGAATAATGTAACTCTTTTCGAGCCGTGTTTCAGTTGCAGCAAAGCAAATTTATTTGAAAAAAACTCATTGAAATACATGGTTTCAAAACTGTTTCTCCCCGAAATGGTAATCCGTTGTTGGATTCTGTCTTTGGTTAAATTATTTGGAGATGTGTTGTAGAGATGCGTTAGCGGAACGTCACCAAAGGCATAACCGCCTTCAAAAAGCACTTCCGATTTTTGACCGTTGCTGTATTTTTTTTCATAAACTGCACGGAAATCTATTTTGGTAAATTTAAAATCGTTTTCCAATATTTTTGGCAACGATTGGGTGACTTGAAACGTGAATTTCGGAAATCTTTTTTCAATTTCCAATCGTCCAACAGGTGTTTGCATGTAGGCACTAAACGGATTCCATTGCAAGGAAACCATTGCTGTAGTCATTTTGAAAGTGCTATACAATTTATCGTTGGCATTGAAAGCATAATCGAATTTTGGAATCACCTCAGTGTGCGAAAGTTGCCAAACACTCTCTGTTTTTGGAAATATTTTGGTTTCAATATAGCCTTTCCAACTTTTATAATTATAAAAAGTACTCACGTTTATTGGTCTGGGATCATAGAGTTTGAAAACCCGTTTGTCAATTGCATAAACGGTATGCGCAATTTCATTTACATCATCCGTATAGGAAGCTCCAAGCCATGTATTCGAGAATTTTCCCAGTCGTGACGCCATTCCTAGGTTGTATTTAAAATTTCCATCTTTCGTTCCATAAGCAGTATATCCTTCAAAACGGTATTTTCTGGAGAATTTCTCGCTTGTAATTCCACCCGAACCTATTCGGAATCCTTCATAATTATTGTAACTTAGTAAATACCGCAAATCGTAATCAATTGGTCCCAAGGGAATGTATCCGTTGATGATTTTTCGTCCAAAACGCAACCTGCTTTCAATTCGGTTTTTCACTGAAATGCTATCTAAAATAGCATACGTTCTTTGGCTTCGCACATCCAAGCTGTCTTTTCGATAGGTATTCCAAAACGCCTCATTTTTATTTGCAGCATCGTCTTTTATATCAATGGCAAGGAAGGATTTTTTGATTTTTAAGGGAATGTTGATTTCAAATTCCGAGCAGTAGGTTTCTGAAAGCAAATAAACATAATCAGACGCTACTTTTTTTCGGGTTTCAAAATCTTTTGTATCGGCATCAAACTGAATGGTTCCGCCCAAAATTTTAATATCATCTTCATTATTTCCCTTGACAATCTTGAATTTTTTTGCAATTGGAAACCAGATTTTTTCTTCGGGAAGGTATTTAAATTCGTGTGTTCCTGTAATGTCTAAAACGCCTTTAATTCGCATAATGGCTTTGGCAACAGCAAAATTTTGTTGGTCGATATAAAGTACGCCTTCTAATCCAGAAGCGTTTTTCTTTTTCTTGTTTTTGAAGTAAACCATCAACGTGGCGCGGTCTTGAATGGTAACTGTGTCTAATATTTTATAGTTGTAATTGGACAATCCCGATCGAGAAATAGGGCTGTTATAATTGGTTTCAAAGAGTTCGTATTGGTTGTCGTAGATTGAAAAAGACTGTAAGTTGAAGGCTAAAATCTCATAGATAGGTTGTTTGAAACCGGCCATTTTTGTGGCTAAAACAGTTTCTTTTAAGCCCGTTTCGTTGAACTGGAATTGGGATATTTTTTCCGTTTGAAACAAATGCTGTTTGTTAATTATTTTTTTGAATTTAAAATCAGAAGAATCAATATTTGAAAGTTGTTTGGCGTTGCCTTTTTCAATAAAAACCGAGTCGATTCGGCCGTTTATAGAATCTGGATTGGCGGTTACAATTAATTTATTGTAGGCTTTAAAGCGAAAGCTTTTGAGTTTTTTTTGTGGATTATTGGTGTTTTTTAGTGCAATTACTTTTCTGATAACTGCTAACGCTGGGTTGGTATGAACCACAATTACCTCATTCAAAACATCAAATTTGGGTTCTAGCGTGATTGAATAAAACTTTTTTTCGGGGATGACGCTTGTTTTTTTTGGGCTGTAGCCAATGTAGGAAACTGAAATTTCAGAAAGCAATTGGTTGCTGAGAAGCGTGAATTTTCCATCTACATCAGAAATGGTATTTGCGCCAAGCGACGAAGAAACGGTTGCAAAGGCCAAAGGCACATTTGATGAAGCGTCAGTTACAATTCCGTTAATTTGAAATTGTGCTTGAAGGGAGAATGTTAGGAATAAAAATAAAACCGTGAGTTGCTTCATTTCAAGAATTTACTGCAAAAGTAGTGAAAATCGCTAACAAACAATTTATATATTGGTTTAGAAGTTGTTGTGAGTGGAATAATTTTCGAGTTTTAGATTTGAAAAATTAACACAAATACACAACTTTCTAAATTCGTTTTGTAGTTATTAGCATTAGCAGAATTTTTAGTTTTGTAATCTCCATTCATTATTTTGTATATCGTCAAAGCCAATTACTCCTTTATTTTGTTCAAAGTATATATTCTTTAAACTTGGTAATTGCCAATTTGGATTTGGAAATGGGTTTGGAGTTATTTCAATTTTTCTAACTTTACTATAACTTATTCCGTTAATTGTTAGATTTATTAAAGGTTCTGAATAATCCAAAAATGTACTTTGAACTCCAGTTGAAAATGGAATCAAACCAATATTAGTTATGAATTTGGAATCTTGTGAAATTGCAGTTGGATTTGTCTGATATGTTTTTGGCCATCTTTTCAAACTCAAATAAAATGAACTTGAACAGCAAAAATCTCCATCAGCAAATAAAGTTGATTGCATTTCAATTCTCTGTTCATCGTAATAGAAATATTTATATGAGCCAACTACAAAA
The DNA here is from genome assembly GCA_943325595.2 of Auritidibacter sp. Marseille-P8566. The sequence goes on along the minus strand of CALPQA020000187.1, from coordinate 1,822 downwards.
GTTCCTCTGCTTTCAAGTTGTTTTTCCGTTTTGTTTTTCAGAACTTTAAATTTCAATTCAGCGTTATTTTGGTTTTTATAAATCAATATTTTCCCAACTTCTGTAGAATTAATAAATTTGTCATTATCAACTTGTAAAAACGAAAAATATGGAAGACCATCTCCAATTTCGGTTTTGTCATCCGAGCAACTTATATTTAGAATTATGACTAATAATAAGATTATTTTTTTCATGGTTTTCTTTTTAACGATATTTTTTTAACTGGTTTCTGCCAACTATCTTATACTCGCAAAACTTTCGCTTATATATTCTCAAATGTAGTCTTTATTTATGAGATTATTTTTGGAAAATCTAAGAAGTCTAAAATCTAACAATCTAAGTTGTCTGTCTTGCGTGAGGGACTGCAGCGGAAATCCTTTGTGGAATGAAATGGAACAAAGATTGCAGCGGAATGCCCGACCGAGTTTACAACAGATTGCTTCGTACCTCGCAATGACCTAAACGAAGGGCACGCCCAAAAAAAAACCAACGAAATCCTGTAAAATCCTATAAAACTCTCGAGGAAAATTGCTCAAAATCCTTTATATTTGCATTTAATTGCAATGGTTATTTTTAATATTATTACATTTTCAAGATGAAACATACCAAAGTTAAAGACTTATTAAACAGTGCGGCAACGCTTCAGGAAGTGAATGCAAAGGGTTGGGTGCGCACGTTTAGAAACAATCAATTTATTGCGTTAAATGACGGTTCGACTATAAATAATATTCAGTGTGTGGTGGATTTCGAGAATACGCCAGAGGAAACTTTGAAGCGCATTACGACGGGAGCCGCAATTTCGGTTACTGGTAATTTGGTGGAAAGCCAAGGTGCTGGTCAGAAATTTGAAATTCAAGTTACTAAATTACAAATTCTTGGCGATTCGGATGCGGAGAAATTTCCGATGCAACCTAAGAAACATTCCTTGGAATTTTTGCGTGAAAATGCGCATTTAAGAGTGCGTACGAATGCTTTTGGAGCGATTATGAGAGTGCGTTCGGTATTGTCGTTTGCGGTTCATAGTTATTTTCAAAATAAAGGTTTTGTCTATGTAAATACGCCAATTATCACCGGTTCGGATGCGGAAGGTGCTGGTGAAATGTTTAAAGTTACGGCTTTGCCATTTGACAACACGCCACGAACTGAGGAAGGGAAAATTAATTATAAAGAAGATTTTTTTGGCAAAGAAACCAATTTAACGGTTTCGGGACAATTGGAAGCTGAAACCTATGCGATGGCTTTGGGTCAGGTGTATACTTTTGGACCTACGTTCCGTGCTGAAAACTCGAATACTTCGCGCCATTTGGCTGAATTTTGGATGATTGAGCCTGAAGTGGCTTTCAATGATTTGAATGATAATATGGATTTGGCAGAAGATTTTATTCAATATGTAATTAAATACACGATGGATAAATGTCAGGACGATTTGAAGTTTTTAGAAAGTCGATTGACAGAAGAAGAAAAAGTAAAACCTCAGGCAGAGCGCAGCGAAATGCCATTGCTTGAGAAATTGAATTTTGTTTTAGAAAACAATTTCAAAAGGGTTTCTTATACCGAAGCAATTGATATTTTAAGAAATTGCAAGCCGAATAAAAACAAAAAATTCAGCTATATAATTGACGAATGGGGTGCCGATTTACAATCGGAGCACGAGCGTTATTTGGTTGAAAAACACTTTAAATGTCCGGTAATATTATTTGATTATCCAGCCAACATAAAAGCGTTTTATATGCGTTTAAATGAAGATGGAAAAACAGTTCGCGCCATGGATATTTTATTCCCT
>CALPQA020000186.1 GCA_943325595.2 Auritidibacter sp. Marseille-P8566 | reverse complement strand
TCTCCTTTTGTAATTTTCAAGGCATTGTTAAACGATTTTGTATTTCCTAAATTGACTTCATTAGCAATAAATCGAACATCAGAATGAGAAAGTAACCAATCTTCAATGATTGATTTTGAAGCGTCTAAACTGCAATCATCCACAATAATAAGTTCTATTGGCGAATAGTTTTGGTTCATCACAGAATTCAATGTTTCTACCACAAATTTCTCGTGATTATAAGACAAGCAAATTATCGTTACAAGCGGATTGTCTTGCATATTTTTTTAAAAGAGTTATATTTGATACGAAAATAAGAAAACGTTAATGATAATACCTAACAAAAAATTTAAAATTGCTTTAATTGGTTACCGATTAGGAATTGGTGGCGGTGAAAAAGTGATGGCAAATTTGTCTATTTTTTTCGAAAAGAAAGGAATTGAAGTTCATAACATTATTGTTTTGGATGTTGTTTCCTATGCTTTTTCTGGAAAATTGGTTAATTTAGGTACTTTGAAAAACAAAAGTAATGGCGTTTTTAATAAACTGCTTCGATTGTTGTTTTTGAAAAAATATCTTGACGAAAATAATTTTGATTTTATTATTGATTTTAGATTTCGAAACAAACCTATTCAAGAACTTTTGATTTCTAAATTTCTGTATAAAGCTAAAACTATTTTCACGGTTCACAGTTATTTGATTGATCATTACATGCCAAATTGGTCTTTTCTATCGCGTTTGATGTACCAAGATTGCTATAAAATGGTAACTATTACTAATAAATCCAAAGAGTTAATTGAATTTAAACACCATTTAAATAACGTTCAAACGATATATAATCCAATTGATATAACAGAAATCCATTCTAAATTTAATGAAAATATAGATTTCAATTTTGACTATATAATTGGAATTGGCCAAATGGAAACCAACATAAAACAGTTTGACAAATTGATTGAAGCTTATTCCAATTCAATTTTGCCAAATCAAAATATTCATCTTGTTTTACTTGGTGATGGGGAACGAATTTCGATTCTGAAAGCATTGGCTAAGCAAAATAATATTGTAGAAAAAGTTCATTTTTTAGGATTTCAAGAAAACCCTTATAAATATTTAAAAAACGCTAAATTTTTTGTTTTAAGCAGTTTGAATGAAGGTTTACCTAATGTAATTTTGGAAGCATTGGCTTGTGAAACCCCTGTTGTTTCTTTCGATTGTTTATCGGGTCCAAGTGAAATGATTTCGGATAAACAAAACGGACTTTTGGTTGAAAATCAAAACGTTCAAAAATTGACGGAAGCCATAAATTTATTTGTTGAAGATGATAAATTATATACGATTTGTAAGGAAAATGCGTTACAAAGTGTCAGCCTTTTTTCTATAGAAAATATTGGGAAACAATGGTTGGATTTAATGCAAATTAATAATTAACAGTATGACGAAAATTAGCGACTTAGAACTGATTCAAATTCCAACAGTTGAAGATTTACGTGGGAATTTAGCCTTCGTTCAAAATGATATTTTACCTTTTGAATTCAAAAGAATTTATTACCTTTTTGATGTTCCAAGTACTGCTTTTCGAGGCGGTCATTCTCACATAAATCAACACGAAATTCTAATTGCATTAAGCGGAAGTTTTGAAGTTACGGTTAATGATAGTAAGGAAAAAAAGAGCTATTTATTAAACAAACCCAATATTGGATTGCATATTCCAACGGGCATTTGGCGAGAACTAGAAAATTTTTCATCAGGTGCAGTTTGTCTCGTTTTAGCTTCGGATGTTTTTGAAGAATCGGATTATATTAGGGATTATGATCAATTTTTGAATTCGAAATAATGAAAATCCTTTATGTAGTTCCAAATATAAGTAATGAAGGTGGCGTTGCACGAGTTCTAGCCATAAAATCAAATTACCTTATTGAAAAGTGGGATTACCAAATTGATATTATTACTCAAAATAATGGCAATTCTCCTTTGTTTTATGAATACAACAAGAAAATAGGTTTATATGATATACCATTAAATGGAAATTCATTTCAGTTTTTAAAAGCCTATCGAAAATCATTATCGGAACACTTAAAAAGAACAAAACCAGACGTAATTGTCGTTTGTGACAATGGCTTTAAAGCCTTTTTAATTCCATTCATCATTAAGACTGAAATACCGATTGTTCTTGAAATACATAGCTCTTTAACCATTGAAGAACAAGAAAATAGTAAATCTTTTTTGTCAAGAATAGTTGCAAAATTAATTGCCAATTTTAAAAAATTTAGTGCTAGAAAATTCGATAAATTCGTTGTTGAAACAAATGAAAGCATTCGGGAATGGGACATTCAAGCTGGAATTGTAATTCCAAACCCATTATGGTTTTCGTCAGATAAAGTCTCCGATTTAAAATCGAAAAAAGTTATCGCTGTTGGTCGTCACGTGTATGAAAAAGGCTTTGATCGTTTACTCAAAATTTGGCAAAAAGTGGTTTTAAATCACCCAAATTGGCATCTTGATATTTATGGAAAATCGGATGAAAAATTAGAACTGCAAAAGTTAGCAACTTCATTAAATATTATTAATAATGTTACGTTTTTTGATCCCGTTAAAGCTATAAATTTGAAATACCAAGAAGCTTCAATGTATTTGTTAACATCTCGTTTTGAGGGTTTTGGAATGGTTTTAATAGAAGCGATGGCTTCGGGATTACCCTGTATTTCCTATGATTGTCCGTGTGGTCCAAGAGCAATCATCAAAAATAATGACGATGGGTTATTAATTGAAAACGGAAATGAAACTGATTTTGTTTCTGCTGTAGAAACATTAATTAATAATGAAGAAAAGAGGATTGAAATGGCGAAAAAAGCGAAGGTTAGCAGTTTAAAATATGATATTGATGCAATTATGCCGCTTTGGAACTCCTTTTTTATGGCAATACATTTAAAGGCTAATTCTTAGTTTTATTTGATTCCAAAACGCATAAATAACCAATTCTAAAAAAGTTAAAAATAAATAAATTTGGGTTATTTCCTTCCAATTGCTTTATTATTGATTTTTCAAATAATAAGTAAAATTTTGATACTAAATAGGTTACTTTTATTTTATTCAAAAGCAGTAATAATGCAATAAATTTTGAAAAATTTTCATCTAGTTTTCCCTGATTATATAAATAAATTAAATTTTCAACAGCACTTTTTGTCTTTCTTAAATAGACGCTATTAGTATCAATATCCCCGTGTTCAATGGGATTTTCAATATGATTCACTTTTACATTCAATAAACTTAGTGCAAAGGAAAGCTGTGTATCATCATGACCATATTTTATAATAGTTGAATCAAACGTGACTTTATTAAAGCACTCTTTTTTTATTAAAGTATTATTGAACAATAGCGATTTAAAAGGTGTTTTTTTTCGGTTTTCAGTAGTTTTATCTTCGATGAATCTTCCGTATTTCCAGCGAAGTTTTTGATTGTCAGAAGGGCATTTTTCAGGATGAAGTCTTCCTCCATAAACAACATCAAATCCAGTGACATTAGAAATGTAATTAGCAATATAATTTTGGCTAATCATATTTGAATCGCCATCAATAAATAATAAGTAGTCGTATTTCGCTTTTTGAGCCAGGGAATTTCTGTTTTCTCGATGTGCTAAATTTTCATCAAGTGCAATAAAAATGCAATTGGATAATAAATTTATTTTTTGGTTTTCGATATTTAATAGAGAACCTGACGCATCATCTTGGCATAAAATCTCAAAAGTAACGTTGGCTTCTATACATTGTTTGTGTAATTCCAAAACTAATGGATAAACATTATAATTGTATATTGGAATTAGAATCGAAAGCATTATACCACTTTTTGAACCACTTCAAAAATGGCTCCATCTTCACATTTCAAGGTTTTTGATGGGAATTTCATCAAAAGCGCATAATCGTGTGTTGCCATAATTACTGTTTTTCCGTTGGCATTAATTTTTCTTAATACTTCCAATACTTCTACACTTGTCTGTGGATCAAGGTTTCCTGTAGGTTCATCAGCAAGAATTAATTCGGGGTCATTCAATAAAGCTCTAGCAATTGCAACACGTTGTTGCTCTCCTCCAGACAATTGATGCGGCATTTTTGATGCAAATGATTTCATGTCCACTTTGTCTAAAACTTCATCTATTTTGTTTTGCATTTCTACAACATCGGTCCAACCAGTAGCTTTTAAAACAAATAGCATGTTTTCGTTTACCGTTCTGTCTGGCAATAATTTGAAATCTTGAAATACTATTCCAATTTTTCTTCTCAAATAAGGAATATCATCTTCTTTTAATGTGGCCAAATCAAAGTTAACAATGCTGGCTTGTCCTTCTGTTAAAGGCAAATCGGCATATAACGTTTTCATAAAACTACTTTTTCCAGAACCCGTTTTTCCAATTATATATATAAACTCACCATGGTTCACTTCCAAATTTATATTCGATAAAATGACTTTTTGTTCTTGGTAAATAGTTACGTTTCTTAAAAATAAAATAGGTTCTGACATAAGACTTTTTGTTTATTTTGTAAAAGTAATAAGATTTAATGAATTTCCAATTTCCAATTTATTTTTAATTGTTTAAAAAGATGTTCATAATAAAAACCAAACGAACATCGTTATAGACTGTAGAATACGATATATTTGAACAGATTAAACAAAAACTACTATGCGCAAACAATCCTGGCTCTTTTTGGTGTTATTTACAATTGAAATAGCAACCGTTTCGGCTCAAAAATCTGCAATTTATACCAACGATTTAGAAGCATACAATAAAGCTCTTTCGCTTTACAACAATGGACAATATTTATCAGCACAAATTATTTTTAATGCTGTAAAATCTGAAAATAAAAGCAGCGAAGTCCAATCAGATTGTGCCTATTATAGCGCAAATTGTGGTATTCGACTTAATCAATCGAATGCCGATGTAATTATGGAAAATTTCGTTTCGGATTATCCAACGAATACCAAAAGAAATCAAGCTTACATTGAACTTGCGGAATATTATTTTGAACAAGGAAAATACCCACAAGCGTTGGTTTGGTTTGATAAAGTAGAGGAAAGCGTTTTGGATTCGGATGATATTGATAAATTTAACTTCCAAAAAGGATATTCTTTTTTCACAGCGAAGAACAAAAAAGAAG
>CALPQA020000185.1 GCA_943325595.2 Auritidibacter sp. Marseille-P8566 | reverse complement strand
TCATTTAAGTTACTATTTTAATTCCATTTTAAAAGTAAAGTACACCGATTGGCGTAATACCTTGCGAATTGAATACGCAAAATCTAAAATAGATTCGGGTTCTAATAAATCCATAACTTTGGAAGCCTTATCTCTAGAAAGTGGTTTTTCTTCACAATCTACTTTTATCCGTTCTTTTAAAAATGTTTTTAATTGCACTCCAAGTGATTACATAAAAACGAAAAATTAAACACCCTCTTTTTTGCAGTGATTAGTAACTGTAATGCTATAAAACTTCTTTTCATTTTGCAAAATGAAAAGAACTTCACCCCCTTTATTTAGTTTAATAGCACAGTATTTTCAATTTTTGCATTCAATTAATTTAAAGGGAATTGTTTTTACGCAATTCGCAAATACGAATGCTTATGAAAAATAAATTACAATTATCAAAGGGTCTATTAATAAGTGCAGCTCATAACATTATTATGGACAAATTACTTATTATTTAACATAATTGATTTTATATATATATAATTTATATCCCTCTATATGAAAAAAATTACTCCAATTTTTATTTTACTACTATTTTTATTATTTTTCAACAGTTCATTTGCTCAAAATATTACCTTGAGTAATGGCGCTTATATTGTTACTAACGGCGCTGTCACCATCAACTACGGCGGAGGGACTTTAACAAACAACGGAACCATAACCAATACAGAAGGAACACTCAGTTTTTCAGGTCCTGTAACGTTTGCTGGTTCAGGAACAACAACCACTAAAAATTTAACCATAGCACATTCAGGTACAAGTCTGTTGTCTAACAGGATTACTATGACAGGTGCTTTAACGGTTTCTAATGGGACGCTAAATGCCAACAACAACCTAACCTTAATTTCAAATGCAGCAGGTTCCGCAGTAATTGCTCCGGTATTAGGCAACATAACTGGAAAAGTAACGGTACAGCGCTATATTGCACAAGGAAAAAGGGCCTTTCGTTTTTTAACTCCAAGTGTAACAACTGATGATTTCATTAGTAGCAACTGGCAGCTGGGTACCCATATCACGGGTTCCACCTCTGGAGCAAATGGTTTTGATACAACGGCTTCAGGAATTACTTCAATGTATACCTACAATAATCAACAAGCAACTGGCTCGGGTTGGGCAGCTATTGCCAATACAAATGCCACCAACCTTAATGCCATGCAAGGCTACAGAGTTTTAATTCGTGGGGACAGAACTCCTTCATTATTAACACAAGCATCACAGGTAAATATGAACGTTCCTGTAACTCTAACTGCTACTGGAACTTTGACTACTGGTACCGTAACTTTTAGTAGTAATTCCTCTCCTGTTCCAATAAACGACACTACCAATAGCACCACTAACGGTTATAGTTTAATTGGAAACCCTTATGTGAACACATTAAATTGGAGTTTACTAACAAAATCTGGTTTAACTGATGCTTATTATGTTTGGGATGCTAATATGGGTACAACGGAACAAAGAGGGCGTTATGTAGTTTATAGTACTTCAACTGGAACAAACAACCTATTCTCTAGCGTAAATCAATACATACAGCCAGGACAAGCTTTTTTTGTAAAAAACACCACATTGGGAACCCCGGGCTCTATTACCTTTAACGAATCGGATAAACTAGGAACCAATATTAATAATTTTTACAGAACCACAACTACTGATTTATCTCGTTTAGAGTTACAAGTGTATCAAACCGGCGAATTGGCTTTAGGTGGTTATCCTATTGATGCTGCCGTTTCGGTTTTTGACACCCAATTTACCAATGCAATTGAAAACGGCGATGTAACTAAGTTAAGCACTGGAATAGAAAACATTTCTTTTTTAAATAGCAATCTTAGTTTAGCCATTGATGCCAGAACGCCAGTAGTTCCTACCGATGAATTACGAGTACAATTACAGCAATTTCAAGCCAATAAAAACTATACGTTCAGAACTCATTTCAATAATTTTGATCCATCAACCACACCATTTTTAGTTGACACGTATCTCAATCAATATACTCCTCTAGCGAATGCTGCAATAACGGATGTTGTATTTACCACGACTACTGATGCACTTTCGTATGGCACAAATCGTTTTAAAATTGTGTTTCAAAATAATGCTCTAAACAATCCAAATTTTATTGCTGAAAATGTAGTGGTTTATCCAAACCCTGTAACCAACAACCTATTTAACATTGCTTGGACAAGCTATCTCACAGGAGAAGTTGCCATAAAAATGATTAATACTATTGGGCAAACGGTTTATGAGACAAAAAGCGAAGCTAAAAATACTATAACCATTATGCCAAATAGTAACTTATCACATGGATTATATTTTGTGGAGCTAACAAACCAAGGAAAAAGAATTACTAAAAAAATAATAATTCAGTAATATGATGCCAAAAAAATCTACCTCAGGAATTTTTCAAAAAGGGTATTGCATTCTTTTTTTAGCACTCCCTTTTTTCGCAAAGGCACAAGATGATTTTACAGACAACATTGACGACCTTTCTACCCAAGAAGCACCCATCGACAACTATTCATTATTGTTATTAATACTAGGAATCTATTTTGCCTATCGCTTTTTTAAAACACAGTACGCAATCAAAACAAATAAATAAAAACAATACTTTTCAAAATAATAACTATCAAAATAAACTCAAATCTTATGAAAAAACTATTTATTTTACTCGCTATTTTCACAACATTAGCTTCAATGGCACAATCGTTAGGGATTAATGCCGATGGCAGTGCTGCTAACGCTTCAGCCATGCTGGATGTAAGTTCAACCAATAAAGGATTTTTACCTCCGAGAATGACAAGTGCGCAACGTTTGGACATAGCTTCCCCTGCTACAGGCTTGATGGTATATCAAAATGATGCAAATACTGGCAATTATATTTACAATGGCAGTTCTTGGGTTTTATTAAGCAATGCCAATTATGGTGATATTAAAACAGGTATTCAATCGACAGATCATAATGGATGGATAAAACTAGATGGAAGATTGCTATCAGGCCTATCCACTACACAACAAGCACAAGCTACAACTTTAGGGATAGGCGCAAATTTACCCGATGCGACCAATGCATATTTAGTTCAAAACGGAGGTTCATTAGGTACGGTTGGTGGTAGTAACTCTAAAACAATTGCCCGAAGTGATTTACCTAATTTCAGCCAAACTTTCAATACAAGTACTAGTGGTACTCATAGTCATACTGTACCTGCTGTTTCACCATCTGGATCCAGCCTTAGTAGAGTTGCACAAGGTGCTAATGGTGCTTCTGGTACTGTTAACATTTATACAAGCTTCGACGGTTCTCATAGCCATACTATTACTATTCCATCTTTAAATGGGGGAGTGGATCAAACTTCTTTTGATATAACGCCTAAAAGCCTTTCAGTGAATACTTTTATTTATTTGGGTTTTTAAAAAGTGCTTCCCTTGGCTAGTCTGCACTGGCACTAGTGTTTCGCAATAATAGCTATTCACTAGTGCTTATATCTATTGTAGGACTGTTACTAAATTAGCATTACAAATGTTCAATAAGCGGTTTTTCTTTGGACGTTTATTTTGTTTCGTGATGCTTTTTCACAAAGCTCTACAATGCGAAATCCGAGGAGTTTTTCCCAACGGTATAGCTGTATTATTGAATTGGTGTAATCGCATGTTCTAGCAAAACCGATTTCCAACCGTTGGCATTTGGCTTCGTCCAGTCGGCGTAAATACGTTTGGTTGTTGGTGTTCCGTATTTTGCAATTTCCTCCATCATTCCTTTTACATTGCTGTAGGGAACGTTGTCGGCATCAATAAGAACGGCGAGTTTTAACTCTTTTGTTATTTGTGACATAGTTTAAAGTCTAAAGATACATCAAAGGTACAAAGTTTTTCTTGCCACTAATTGCACCAATTATCTCGAATTTTTTAGTCTTTCTTCTCTTCCTCTTTCATCTCTTCATCTCCGTTCGATTTTAAGACTTTCGATTTTTGACACTATTCCTAACTAAATCGTAACCTCACAAATACATGTTTGATTCCTTTTTTATCTGAATCTCTTTCGTCGATTTCAAGGATGTCGGTTAGTGATTTTAGCATTGGTGTTAGTTTGTTGAAACCATAATTTCTTGGATCGAATTCGGGTTTTTTCTTTACGATGAGGTTTCCAACATCACCAAGGAACGCCCAACCATCGTCATCGCAAATGGCTTCGATGGTGGCTTCGATTAATTCGATGGTTTGTAAATCTATTTTTTGAACAACTTCTTTTTCTATTGCTTCTTTTTCTACAGGGCCTTTACCCACTATTTTTTTAGAATCGGTTGTGGCTTGTTTTGGCGCTTTCTTTGGAACAGCTCCGTGTAATACTTCGATATATATAAATCGGTCACAGGCAACGATGAAAGAGTTTGGTGTTTTCTTTTCTCCAATTCCAATGACTTTCATTCCCGATTCTCGCAAGCGAATTGCTAAACGAGTAAAATCGGAATCGCTTGATACAATACAAAATCCGTCTACTTTATCCGAATAAAGTAAATCCATTGCATCGATAATCATTGCGGAGTCGGAAGAGTTTTTCCCAACTGTATAGCTGTACTGCTGAATAGGGGTAATCGCATGCTCTAGCAAAACCGATTTCCAACCGTTGGCATTTGGTTTCGTCCAGTCGGCGTAAATACGTTTGGTTGTGGGTGTTCCGTATTTTGCAATTTCCTCCATCATTCCTTTCACATTGCTGTAGGGAACGTTGTCGGCATCAATAAGAACGGCGAGTTTTAACTCTTTTGTTATTTGTGACATAGTTTAAAGTCTAAAGATACATCAAAGGTACAAAGTTTCTCATTGAATTGGTTGCCCTAGCCCAGATAGTAATGGAAATCCTGCGCTTTTTAGCGCAGATTGCAATGGATAGCTGGAAATAGCTTCTAAAAAAAAGTCGGATTTAAGACCTATGTTACCGTAGAAATATTTATTTTTGCATCACTTTAAGATTAATAATTTTTTTCAAAATACAAGATGGTAAAAGATTTATTCGAAAGAATTCAGAACAATAAAGGTCCTTTGGGAAAATGGGCTTCACAAGCGGAAGGTTATTTTGTGTTTCCAAAATTAGAAGGAGAATTGGGACCAAGAATG
>CALPQA020000184.1 GCA_943325595.2 Auritidibacter sp. Marseille-P8566 | reverse complement strand
CAATCAGATATTGAGGAATATCTGAATTCCGTAGATACAAAACCTCAAGAGGAAAATTAGTAGCCTCGGCTTTTAGTTGGTCATTTCCATTATTGATAGCAATACCACAATCCTTGAGAATTTGGATACTATCTTCATTTAAACGGCCTGATTTTTGAATTGCAATTTTTAAAGTACTCATTTTTTTTAATTTAATTTGAATGAGTACAACGTGGATAAAACAAAAAACCCGTTTGATGTACTCAAACGGGTTTTAGAAATTTGTGATTTACACGCATACCATTAACACTTCGCTTGAGAGCAAATATGTAAATGATGTAGATGTAAACTATTTTGAAACATTTTTGTTTTATTTATAGTGCAAATGTAGTTGAAAAATATATAACTATTTCAAAAATTAAGAAAAAAAATTAATCTTCGTCTTTTTCTCCTTTTTCACCAGCTGTATTTTGTTCGGCACCAGCTGCAGGATTATAATTGGCTCTAATTTCTGTATGGCGAATTTCACCTCCAGTTGTTCCGACGCTTTTTGTCAAAACTCCCGCTACTAAGGCTAAAACCAATGTAATGTACGACGCAATATTTGCTAATTTGTGTTTTTTATAGGATGCAAATAACGATAGTAATGCGAAAAATCCTGTAGCATACATTATAATAGCAAATTTCTCAGCGATTTCTTCGTGTTCGTGAATAATTTGATGTCCAATATTTGGCATATCTTCAACTAATTCCTCTGCTCCTTCGGATGTATACATACTTAAGGCTGCAAAAATAGCGGCCACAGCAAACAACACATAGGCAGTATTTTTTAAGGTGTTATTTTTTGTAAACATCCCTGTAATTAAAATTCCCAAACCAAAGATCGTCCCGATAATTGGAAAGTGGTTTACTACCATATGTAAGTGCGCATCGTTCATAATATATTTATTTAATTGGTTATTAATTCTATTATTTATCTATCAAATCTACTTAAAGTTAAAATGAAAATTCATGATATTTGTCAACTACCGATTTAATTAACAAGGATTTAGTATTCTTAATTTACCCTGCTAAGGAAACGCCAATCAAAGATCCTATTCCATAGGTTACTGCAGCAGCTGCTAATCCAAAGGCAACTTGTCGTAATCCAGAAAACAAAATGCTTTTGCCAGTTAATAAAGTAATGGCAGCGCCGATACCAAATAATCCGATGATACTACTTCCAATACTCAATAAAATCGCGTTTTTACCATCCAATATCATAAATGGATACAAAGGAATAATTGCACCTATTGAAAACAACACGAAAGAAGCAATTGCAGCTTCCCATGCTGAACCACCTAATTCTTCTTTATCAATTCCTAATTCTTCTTTAATGATTGCATCTATTGCAGTTTCGGGGGTTTCAAATGCTTTTTCAGCCAATTTTTTTGCCTCTTCAATATTCATTCCCTTAGCTTGATACAACAACACCAATTCTTTTTTTTCTTCTTCTGGTGATGCTTCTAATTCTTCTGTTTCTAAGTCAATTTGGCGTTGGTTCAATTCGCGTGAACTTTGAACAGAAAGCCACTCTCCCAATGCCATTGAAATTGCACCCGCCATTAATCCTGCAATTCCAGTTAATAATATCGTATTATTAGAAACTGCAGCACCTGCAACGCCCATAACCAAACTCATATTGGAAACCAATCCATCATTTGAACCTAAAACAGCTGCTCGAAGCGCATTACCTCCAACGGATTTGTGACGACTTTCAAATTTAGATAAAAAACCGCCAGAGACATTCAAAGCCTTGTTATTATTGACTGCTTCTATAATATTTAGGTGATTGTGTTCGAATCCATTTGGTTTTTCACCACTTTCAATTTTATTCTTAATAGCATTTAATGCAAATTGTTTTTCAATATCTGACAAACTACTAATAATAGAACTATAACCAAAAACTTTACCTAATTTTAGTTGCAACTTTGCTCTTGAAGAAGGCAAAGGCATTATATATTTAGAATCAAATTCATTGACTTTATTAAGCATGTGGGCGGCATGCCCTTTCTCAATATCAGCTAGGCTTTTCAAAACACGGTTTAAAGTATCATCTGACTGAATATTAGCAATACTGTCGTACAAAAACGCCGTATCTACTTCTGTTTGTAATTGCCCTTTTAGTTTGTTTAAGTCCATATTTTATGTATTACTTATTTTACAAATTTAACTTAAAATCTATGAATTATTCTTAATTGCTACTTAAAATCTACTTTCGATATTTTCAAAACTACCGAAGTTCCTACATTTTCTTTGCTGGTAATTAGTATATCAATATTTAACAACGTACAAACCCGCTTTACAATCGATAATCCCAAACCTGTTCCTTTAATTTCGGGATGTTCATCAGGGTCTGACCTAAAAAAAGGATTGAAAACTTTATCTATATTTTTTTTTGAAATACCAATTCCATTATCGAAAATGGAAACATTCACCGATGCTTTTTCATCAGACAACTCAATAACAAGTTCCCCATTTTCTTTTGAATATTTCAACGCATTTGATATTAAATTTCCGATAACAATTGAAATCAAATAGTTATCAGATTTAACAATATAATTATCGTTAAACTTATTTTTTACATTGATTTTTTTTGTTTTAATTTTTTCCGAATACCTCGAAAGTTCGTCTAGAATTAATGCGTTCAAAGAAATTTCATCATGTTGAATATTTTGCTTTTGATTTTCGAAACGAGCTAATAATAAAAGTTCTGTGACCAATTTATTCAATCGATCGACTTCTTTTATACAAAAATCAATTTTATCTAAATATTCGGATTGATTTCTAGGCTTCCGAATTAATACTTCCAAAGTACCTTTGATAATTGCCAAAGGAGTTCTCAATTCATGCGAAGCATCGGAAGTTAATTGTTTTTCTCGTTCTACAGCATTTTGAATTCTATCCAACAAATCGTTAATCGTTTGAGACAAGAGATGTAATTCATCATTATTTTTAGGGAGATTAATCCGAGAATTTAAATTTTCCTGTGATATTTTATCTGCAGTTTCAATAATATTTAATATTGGTTTAATACTTCGGGCAGTAATTAATCGGACCACAAAAAACAAAAGCAATAAAACAATTGGAAAAAGTATCATTAAGATATTTTGTAAATTATTCAAAATTGTTGTTGCTTCTTCCAATGAAACAGCAACCAATAAATAACCACTAATAGTCTTTTTATTTAATAATGGAACTTGAATTTGACGAACTAGTTTGCCTCCTAATTTAAAATCAGAAACTAATTTGGTAGTAGCCTTTTTTATAAAATGTAAACTTTTATTTTTTAGATTTTCAGATTTCTCAATAACCTTTCCATCGGAATCAGAAAGCACTAAAAAGACAGGATTTACAGTAATTTCGTTATGTTCTTGTTTAATCCATTCGTTTTCATCAATTAATTTTGTTTTATTATCCTTGAATTGTATTTTGTCTAGATACTCGCTTACTTCATAATTAATGTTCTCATTCACATTACTATAAACGGTAAAAGATACAATGGAATAAATAATTATAAAAACAACAAAAATCAGCATTGCCGTTGAGATAATGTAATAAAATGCAATTCTATTTTTTAAAGATAAAGGAAACATATTTAAAGTATTTCATTAGCAATGTAACCAATTCCTCGAATGGTTTTTATATAATCATCTTCCTTTTTAAGGTTTAATTTTTTGCGAATAGAATTCATAAAAACATCAATTACACCCGTGTCATAATCAAAATGAATGTCCCAAACATCCTCAATAATTTGAGTTCGTGTGCAAATTTTACCTTTATTTTTAACTAAATAATAGAGTAAATCAAACTCACGTTGTGTTAATTGAATTTTGTTACCACTAATTAAAACTTGATGAAGCGCTACATCAATTTCAATAGGTCCAAGCGTTCTAACTTCGTGATTTTCCTGATTGCGAAAATGAATTTTTATACGTTCTAATAATTCATCAAAACTAAAAGGTTTCTTGATATAATCGTTAGCACCCGCTTGTAAACCTTCAATAGTTTCCTGAATTGTATCCTTAGCTGTTAAAAAAATAATAGGAATCGTTTTGTTTTTGATTCGAATAGCTTGGCATAATTCTAATCCAGTCATTTTAGGCAACATCCAATCTAACAGAATTAAATCAAAAGGCTCTTTTTTAAACATCTCAAAACCCAATAATCCATTAGCGGCACTACTAATTTGGTAACCTTCTTCTTCAAGTCCTTGTTGCAAAAATTGAACAATTCCAGCTTCGTCTTCTACTATTAAGATTTTCATCAAATTGATTTTATAACTTAAAAACAAATATAACCTAATTAAGAAAATCTCCTTTTAAAACTTGTTGTTTCTTAAGCGAAAGTTAAGTATTTAATTGATTATTTTTATAAATCAAATTTGCTTATTTTTGTAAAAATTATTTATATGTCATTTTTAAGAAAAACATCCCCTTTTTATACCCTTGCGTTATTTTATATTGTTGTCAGCTTCATTTTAAGAGTAGTACTTATTTTTCATCCTATAACACAATCTTCCTTTATTTTCATTGATACTCTTAAAATATTTACACTTGGATTAATCTCCGATTTTTTCGTATTTGTAATTGCAAGTAGCTTTTTGTGGTTGTATTTGATTTTTATTTCAAATTCAAAATACTTGAAACCGTACGGTTATATAATTTTTGGTTTGTTAGTTTCCCTTCTATTTTACGTCAAATTTTTTAATACCATTCTCAATGAATACGGAGGTGTTTTACCCGAAATTGGGTTTGCTTTCATTGCTATAAAAACAACTCTATTTGGTTTGTTGTTGTTTCTTCCGAAATACCGTGATACGATTCGGTATTGGCTTTTTAGTTTTGTAATCTTTTTATTTGTGGTTCTCCTACTTCAAAACGCCATAAGCGAATTCTTTTTTTGGAACGAATTTGGTGTGAAATACAATTTCATAGCTGTTGATTATTTGGTTTACACCAATGAAGTAATTGGAAATATCATGCAGTCCTATCCTGTAATACCATTGTTTACTGGATTGTTTGTAGTGGCTGGCTTAGTGACTTATTTTATTGTAAAAAAATCAAAAAACTACATTGAAAACATTCCAAAATTAACTGAAAAAATGAAAATTTCGGGTGTTTATT
>CALPQA020000183.1 GCA_943325595.2 Auritidibacter sp. Marseille-P8566 | reverse complement strand
TCACAGGAACAATTTATTCACTACTATTGATAGATTCTATTAATGGTATTTCTGAGCAGTTGTATATCAAAATTATCACTTCTAGTGCCCTTTGTTTGGCTCTATTCCTGTCAGTTAGTTTGTATTTTGAATCAAAAAATACCAAAGATTGGATTCGCCTAGTAACAAGTTTTATACTTGGCGGATTAATTGTGGTATTTGTATTCAACTTATCTGAAAAAATTACCTTTATAGAAGGACTTCAATTGTTTGTGCTTAGTATTGCCTTACACTTGCTGGTTTCATTCGCTGGATTTATCCCAAAAAAATACGATCAAGAAGAATTTTGGGAATTCAACAAACAACTTTTCATCCGAATTATTACATCTGCGTTATACAGTTTGGTACTTTATGCGGGTCTGGCAATTGCTATTACAGCGGTTCATGAATTGTTTAACGTTGATTTTTATGACAAAATTTACGGCGATTTATTCATAATTATAGCGGGACTTTTCAATACGATTTTCTTTTTAGCAGGTGTTCCAGAAACAAATAATCCAGACGCGCCAATAAATCTTAGTTATCCAAAAGGGCTAAAAAACTTCACTCAATATGTGTTAATGCCTTTGATAAGTATCTATTTGGTAATTCTAATTAGTTATGAGGCCAAAATTGTAGCCACTTTTTCTTTACCTGTAGGTTGGGTTTCGTATTTGGTTTTGATCTTTGCCATCTTCGGAATCTTATCTTTCCTTTTAATTCATCCTATTGCAAAAGAAACAGGAAATCTATGGATGCGCACTTTTAGTCGTTGGTTTTATTTCTTATTAGTGCCCCTTTTAGGACTTCTATTTTGGGCCATTTTATATCGAGTTAATCTATACGGGTTCACGCACGAAAGATATTATGTGCTCCTATTGTCTATTTGGCTTTCAGTTGTAGTAGTCTATTTTATAATCCAAAAACAACCTAAAATTAAGTTCATACCGATAAGTATGTGTTTGTTCGGATTGCTTTCAATTGCAGGTCCTCAAAGTGCCGATTCAATTTCGAAACACAGCCAACTTTCCAGATTTGAAAAGTACATGCAGGTTATTGGAAATAAAAAACTATCCTTCGAGGAGGAAAAAGATCTAAGTAGCATCGTTGATTTCCTAGAAGAAAATTATGGTGTAAAAATATTAACTCCTTACACGGATAATAAGTTGACTGTACTTTTGAAAAAAGATAAAACACCAAATTCTTCTCAAATAATGGAAGCTTTTGGACTCGAATACCATTCAAATTATGAAACAAAGGAAGATAACAATACCAATTTGAATTATAATAGAAATTATAATTCAAACAATATTACGATTGTAAATGGATTTGACTTTTCATTTGAAAAATCTAATTATAATTCTATTGATGATAAAGAATCAGTTAAAATTGATGATAAAACGTATGCTTTAAAATCTGTAGATAAAGATTATGGTTTTGATTTATCGATTAATAATGAGGTTATTCCTGTTAAGATTTTTGATTTCATAAAATCAAATTCTGCATTCTTAAATAATGAAGGTTCAGATGAAGCCATATTTCAAAACATTCAATCAATAAATTACGATTTGAAAATTATTTATTCCAATGTTTACGGCTCCAAAAAGGGGAAACAAAAAACAATCGATAGTTATGAAATTGTGGTGCTTGTGAAAATAAAAAACTAATCAATTTCAAATAGATCAAAAAAAAACCTGACTTGTTAAAGTCAGGTTTTTTTATTAATAAATTAAATAAGGTTTTCGAAGTTTCTTAAAATCATGCAATCCGTTTTTCCAACTCTCGCGAATTTCATCTTCCGATAATCCCGCTTCAATTTGTTCCTGCAGTTTTTTGGTTCCTGCCAATTTTGTGAAAAAAGGCGTAAAGAATTTCGTTTTGTCAGCTGTTTCATTGTAGGCTTTTAGCAACCATTTCAATTCTAATTTATCTATTTTAGGAATAGCAGTCAAATCTTCACCGTAACATTCAATTCCATTATAAACGGGGTCTTTTGCTCCAAAATTTGGCATTGGAGTAAAACTAAAATCGCCTTTCGGCAAATACGGCGAACCGTAAATTTGAAATTGTTTCTCTGTTCCACGCCCCACACTCACATTGGTTCCTTCAAAAAGGCACAAACTAGGATACAGATTTATAGCTTGGTCGTTTGGTAAATTAGGCGATGGCTTTTCAGGCAAACTGTATTTCATTTCCCGATTATAACCAGCACAAGCAATTATTTTTAAGTCGCAACGAACGCTATCTTTTAACCAGTTTTCACCATTTATCATTTGGGCGTATTCGCCAATGGTCATTCCGTGTAATAACGGAATTGGATGCATTCCCACAAAACTAGTAAATTCTTTCTCTAAAACAGGGCCGTCAACAATCGAAATATTTGGATTTGGCCTGTCTAAAACAAGCAACGGAATATTATTTTCGGCGCAAGCCCCCATTATATAATGCAACGTAGAGATATAAGTATAGAAACGGGCGCCTACATCTTGCAAGTCAAAAATCAAAACGTCAATTCCTTCTAATTGCTCGGGCTTTGGTTTTCTATTTTCGCCATAAAGTGAAATAATTGGAATTCCTGTTTTGACATCTTTCCCATCAATAACGTGTTCTCCGGCATCAGCAGTTCCACGAAAACCGTGTTCTGGAGCATATATTTTTTGTATGTCGATTTTGTTTTTCACTAAAAAATCTACCAAATGACTTTTTTTCCTATCATAACCTTCAACGTGCGAAAGTCCACCAGAATCGGGAAGCATATAAATAGAATCATACAAAACAACTCCCGTTTGATTGGTGACAACCCCCACTTTTTTCCCCTCTAATAAGGAGAAATAGGTTTTATAATTATCAGCTCCAGTGCTAAACCGACTTGTTTTCTCGCTATTGATAACGGTGCTTTTATTGGTTGTAACCGGATTCCGAACTCCTTTTTGTGCAGGTTTACACGAAAAAATCAGGAGTGAAATCCCAACCAGGTATAAATAAGGAAGCCTTTTCCTTTTGGAAATCATTAGTTGTCTATAGGTTGCAGTGTTATTTTGAATCATGTTATTTGTTCGAAAAATAATTAAATTAACTTTATATACTTGAAAATAAATTCTAAAAACGTAATTTTGACTCGAGCGAAGCAATCTGTCCTAGCAATTTCAAATCACAAAAACCATTGAATTTAGAATATTTTATAGCCAAAAGACTTATCACTGCTCGAGACCATAAAAGTAGTATATCTGCGCCAATTATAAAAATTGCGATTGCAGCAATTGCAATTGGTATGATTATGATGATTGTTTCCATTGCCACAGGAATTGGTTTGCAGCAAAAAATTCGCCAAAAAGTAGCCGCATTCAATGGGCACATTAGCATTACAAATTATGATGAAAATCAGTCGCAACTCAGTATAACACCTATTTCTACGCACCAAGATTTTTATCCAACATTCAAAAATGTAAGCGGAATAA
Organism: Auritidibacter sp. Marseille-P8566; assembly: GCA_943325595.2. The sequence goes on along the minus strand of CALPQA020000183.1, from coordinate 1,686 downwards.
ACCACATTCAGGCCGTTGCAACCAAATCTGGAATTATTAGAACCGAAACCGCTTTTGAAGGAATAATCTTCAAAGGTGTCGGTAAAGATTACCAATGGGAAAACCTAAAAGAATATTTGGTTGCAGGTAAATTACCAAATTTAAACAACCAACTCAACGAAGAGGTTCTCATTTCTGAATTTCTTGCCAACCGATTAAACCTAAAAGTCGGCGATAGATTCAACACCTTTTTCATGAAGGAAGACACGAATCAAAAACCAAATCTTCGCGTTTTCAAAATTACCGGTATTTTCAATTCTGGATTTCAAGAATTTGATGCGTCCTATATAATAGGTGATATCCGACATTTGCAACGTATCAATAAATGGAGTCCAGACCAAGTTGGTGCATTCGAAGTTTTTGTAGACGATTTCAATACCATCAAAGAAAAAGGACAAGAAGTATATGAGCAAACAGGTTCTTCACTCGACACCCAAACCATCGTCGAAAAATATTATTACATCTTCGAATGGCTTAAATTATTTGATTTCAACATTATCGTCATCCTCATCATCATGATTGCAGTCGCCACAATTAACATGGTCGTGGCGCTTTTAGTGCTCATCCTAGAAAGGGTGCAAATGATAGGAATCCTCAAAGCATTGGGCGCAAACAATTGGGCCGTCCGAAAAATATTCCTCTACAACGCATTTTATTTAATTTCAAAAGGACTCTTCTGGGGCAACCTAATAGGCGTGGGGCTACTATTAATCCAACAGCAGTTTGGCGTTATAAAACTCAATCCCGAAAATTACTATGTAAATCAAGCGCCAGTTTACCTCGATTGGGGTTATATTTTAGTGCTAAACCTCGGTACAATCTTAATTTGTTTACTCATATTATTAATTCCGTCGTACATCATCACCAAAATTTCTCCGATAAAAGCAATTCGTTTCGATTAATATTTTATTGCCAAGGAGCCATTTTCGGCCTTCCGCTACAAGTCCTCGCTCAAAAAGCTGGTTTTCTACGTCCCAAAAGGAGCTTCCTTTGGTCGCTCTTTTGGTCCAAGAAAACCTATCTTTTTTCACTGCGGGCTTTTCGCTGCACTCCGGGCTAGCACATTCCGAATCCTTAGAACCTTTTTAGTAACAATCCCCCAACCCAGAACTTACAACTTACAACATAAAACCACCAACCACCAACCAACAACCAACAACTTTTCACATGTCTTTTGTGGTTCAAAAAACTTCCACCGCTAATCTTAAATGCCCTTATATTTCTTATATGGTTAATAAAAGTTGATTTGTTTCTTCGTTTAATCGTTGATTTGTTAGATTTATTTATTTTTCCCCAACCCAACAACCAACAACCTAGAACCAACAACCACCAACCAAAAACCAACGACCACCAACTTACAACCATCAACCCTCCAGTGACTTACAAATTAAATCAAAAATAACATTAAAAAAGCTTTGCAGAAGCGGATTAAGGTTCTACTTTTGCACCCGCATTGAGACAGAGATTACGGATTTGACACACTGAAAACGGGTTAAAGATTTTACAAAAATAAAATCAAAAAATTTGTGAGAGTTCAAAAATTAGTTATCTTTGCCGACCCTAACGGGAGCAAGTTCTTATAAAATTAGTGTTGTTTGGTTTAAAAGTTTGTTAAAGAGGGGATTGTAAATTTCTTTCAAAAAACTT
>CALPQA020000182.1 GCA_943325595.2 Auritidibacter sp. Marseille-P8566 | reverse complement strand
GTTTAACGGGCAATAACAAAAATGCCGAAGCGCAATTTGCCGCTCAAGAACCCATCGGTCGTTTAGGACAACCAGACGAAGTTGCCAATGCTGTAATCTGGCTTTGTTCCAACGAGGCTTCTTTCGTTACGGGGCAAGCTCTGGCGGTTGATGGCGGTTGGATAGCCCAATAAATGCACTATAAAATGATACATTCTACTCCGTTTTGCACCAACAATTCGGAGTTTTTTTTGGGCGCGCCCTCGTTTACGTCATTGCGAGTTACGAAGCAATCTATTCTAAACTCGGTCAGGCTCTTCACTGTAATCTCTGATCCACTTCGTTCCACAGAGGATTTCCGTTGCGATCCTTCGCGCAAGACAGACAGTTTAGATAGTTAGATTTTAGACTTCTTAGATTTTCCAAAATAACCACATAAAATAAAAATTGATTTAAGAATTCCAAAGGAAATAAAGACTACATTTGAGAATATATGAGCGAAACAAACCTTCGCCAATCTGCCCATAATTAGGTGAATATAGGAAGGTTTGTATCGTCTATATTTAAGTGTTTGAGAAATGCTAAGAGAACACATAAATCGAAGTAATTATTTTAAAACTAAACGCTACATATGAAAAAAATATTTACACTTTTAATTCTGATTTCCAATTTGACGTTATTTGCACAAACTCAGGAAGTGTTGGGGAATTATAAACTTACTCTTGAAACTAAAGACAGCAGTTCATTTAAATATGAAGTGGTTTTAAGCCAAGATGGGACATTTTCATTTCATTATTATTCGAATATCAAACAAGGAATTCCGCCCGAGGTAAATAAATATGGTAAAGGAAATTGGACTATAAACAATAATGTGATTTCATTTTTCTCTGATAAGCAAAAAGATTTTGATGAAAAATTCACTTTGGATTTTACCAATACCAAAGCAAGGTTTGTTACAAAATCTCCTCGAGATAAAAGTGACAAAATAATAAAAACTCAGCTTAGGTTCCTAGATTCAGAAATTTTCTGGATGAGAAGAATCGATATTGATAAAATATAAAACTAAATATTTGGAGAAAAAACCTAACTTGGTTAAATCTAAAATACCAACAAAAGCATCTATAAAACGAACTGGATTGACAGCTGTAATAGCATCTTCTAAACTAGAAAAACGAAGCTGATGGCGGGATATTCCTGTGATATGTTGCATGTATAAATGTAAGTAAAATCATACTATTATAAGCAAATTCTCCCTATATTTGTTAGAAACATAACTGAAGTTTTTTCACAGACTGACGTTGTTTGTAATATTTCAGAATAAAATCGTAAATATGAAATTATTTAAATCATTTTTCTCATTTTCTTTTTTACTAATATCAATTACTTGTCATGCCCAAAGTGATAAATTATTAGATTGTAAAATACTTCATAATGTAAAACTAAAATATGCTGATGCACCAAACAGAAATGACTTTGTTGTTATCAAAGATAATAAGCACGTCGAATATTTAAAAAACGGAATATATTATATCAAATCAGACCTAAATTGGATAAATGAATGTGAATATAACGCAACAATGACTGAAATTACTTTGCCGAACTTTCCATATAAAGTAGGAGAAGTTATGAATGTCAAGTTTAAAAAAATTGAAAATGGAAAAGTTTATGGAATCGCAACGGTTCGTGGACAAAAATCTGTAGTGAATTTTGAATTAATCAATTAATACTTCACACAAAAGCTAGTGTTTCGTTGCGTGCGAATCACGAACAAGGAAACCCGTGTTGAATCAGCCTCGTCGGACAAGTGGAACCGATTGCATTTACTCTACATTATGCAGTTAAAGTAAAGTTTTGATAGGGTATTGAAGAGGTTTTTGTATCCTCTTTTTTTTGTAAAGTACTTTTGGTGGTTTTTTAGCATGTTTTCCGTCACTTTTGAGCTCAAAAAATCTTACCCATCTAGTTTTTATCGAAATATAAATCGTTACTCCAGTTACAAATTAAAACCCCGAAAGTACATTTAAGTATAAATTATTGGTGTTTATACTAAATCATTATAATTATAAGCTCCGAGGGATTAATTATATCCTAATAATATTAAATTATAGACTCAAACACTATAATTACAAGCTCCGAGGTATTAATTATATTCTAATAATATCAAATTATAGACTCAAACAGTATAATTACAAGCTCCGAGGTATTAATTATAGACTAATAGTATCAAATTATAGATTCAAAGACTATAATTATACTCTTTTAACTCCTTAACCGATTAAACAATTGAACGATTAAACAAATAACCAAATAACCAAATCCCCGATTACTCCAATAATATGGAAATCAATGCAGTACATCGATATTAATCGGTGTTGGCAAATAAATAAAATATATTTGAGATAAGAAAAAACCAACATTAATTCTAAACTCAATAATTATGATTACCGTAAAAAAAGAGGGAATAATCCTGACCAAAACTGACCTTGGTTTTGAAGATGAAGGCGTATTGAATCCCGCAGTTATAAAAGAAGGAAATACGGTACATATCTTTTACAGAGCCGTGAGAACAGGAAATTTTTCCTCCATTGGCTATTGTGAATTAGAAGGACCTTTGACTATAAAAAACAGGCACAACACTCCTTTACTAGTACCTCATTTTGATTACGAAATCCAAGGTGTTGAAGACCCTAGAATTGTAAAAATCAACGATTTGCATTACATGACTTATACCGCCTATGATGGAATTAATGCCCTTGGCGCACTAGCAACCTCTTATGATTTGATTCATTTTGAAAGAAATGGATTGGTGGTTCCGCAAATTCCGTATGACCGATTCAAGTTTCTTGCTGAGTGCTCCGGCGAGGTAAATCCAAAATATTTCCGACATGTACGCCACTTCAAACCTGAAGAAAATGTGTATTTGTGGGACAAAAATGTCATCTTTTTTCCTAGAAGAATTAATGGAAAACTCTTTTTCTTACACCGCATCCGACCAGGAATTCAAATTGTTGGCGTATATGAATTGAGTGATTTAACGGATTTGTTTTGGGAAGACTACTTTCTAAAAATGCACCAACACATAGTAATGGATCCAATTCATGAAGAGTTTGAAGCCAGTTATATTGGGGGAGGTTGCCCCCCAATTGAAACCGAACAAGGCTGGTTATTAATCTATCACGGAGTTCGCGATACGGCCGAAGGCTATATTTATTCGGCTTGTGCTGCACTACTCGATTTGAACAATCCACAGAAAGAAATTGCCAGATTGCCCTATGCCCTATTTGAACCCGAATACGAATGGGAAGTGCATGGCGTAGTAGATAATGTGGTTTTCCCAACTGGTACTGCCCTATTTGATGATACTTTATACATTTATTATGGTGCAGCAGATAAATACATTGGGTGTGCTTCTGTAAGTTTATCTGAACTTATAAACGAATTAATGCTAAACAAAATTCCTGATGAAAAATGAAAATAATACCGCCATTTGTGCCAAACCTTTAGCAATAGAAAAACAAATTATGAAATCAAAAAACAAAGTTCATTTTATGGATTCTACTGCACAATTACCCGAAATTCTATTCATATCCTCTTGTACACCAAGAGAATGCGGCATTGCAACTTACTCTGAAGATTTAATAAAAGCACTCGAAAATAAATTCAACCGTTCTTTCAAAATTGAAATCTGTCCTGTAGAATCGGACAATGTAAAACACACCTATTCCGACGAAATCAAATACATTCTCGACACCGATAAAGAAGAAGAATTCATAAAACTAGCCGCCGAAATAAATGCTAATGACGCCATTCAAATGGTTATGATTCAACATGAATTTGGATTATTCAAAAATAATGAAGTTGCTTTCGTAGCCTTTTTAGAATCAATTTCTAAACCCATTGCAATCGTTTTTCATACTGTACTACCAAATCCTGACGAGAATTTCAAATTAAAAGTGCAACAATTATCAGATGCAGCAACCTCAATTGTTGTGATGACTCATTTGTCTTCCAAATTATTAGTCAATGATTATAGCATTGCTGCCGATAAAATTGAAGTTATTCCACACGGAACCCATTTGGTGCAACACTTGGATCGTGATTTATTAAAAGAAAAATATGGATTCGCTAAAAGGAAAGTCCTTTCCACTTTTGGATTATTGAGCTCGGGAAAAAGCATCGAAACATCATTGGAAGCACTCCCAGAAATTGTAAATGAAAATCCAGAAGTGCTGTTCTTAATCATCGGAAAAACGCACCCCACAATCGTAAAAGAAGAAGGTGAAATTTACAGAGCCAAATTAGAAGCACAAGTCAAAAATTTAGGTCTTGAGGAACATGTTCGTTTTATAAATTCCTTTTTGCCATTGCATGATTTATTGGAGTATTTGCAACTTACCGACATTTATCTTTTTACTTCCAAAAATCCGAATCAAACCGTTAGCGGCACCTTTGCGTATGCCATTAGCTGTGGGTGCTCGATAGTCTCAACGCCAATTCCTCATGTGAATGAAGTGTTACAAGGTAGCGGGTACAATTTTGATTTTGAAAACGCGCCACAATTGGCAACAGCCGTAAACAAATTATTAGCCGACGACGATTTAAGAAACAACAACAGCCTGAACGGATTGCACAAAATGGCACCCACATCTTGGGAAAATGCCGCTATTGCCCATGCAAAATTGTTTGAAAAAATGGGAAACGCATCGCTGCCTTTAAACTATTCGTTACCTGAAATTAATTTAGAACACATCAAAAAATTAACAACCGATTTTGGAATAATTCAGTTTTCAAAATTGAACCATCCCGATATCGATTCCGGTTACACTTTAGACGATAATGCGCGGGCATTGGTGGCGATGTGTCAGTATTTAGAGCTTACAAATGATACTAATGCAATTCAATATATTTTGATTTATTTCAATTTTATAAAATTTTGCTTGCAGCCTGAAGGCTATTTTTTGAATTATGTAGATGAGACCGAAAAATTCACCAAACAAAATAACACTACCAACCTAGCCGATGCCAACGGGCGTGCAATTTGGGCTTTGGGATATCTTGTTCACCGTGGCGATTTACTGCCCGAACAAATGGTTTTTGAAGCAGAATCAATCTTAAGAAAGGCCATTAAAAGTATCAATAAAATTTACTCAACTAGAGCGATGGCTTTCATAATCAAAGGATTGTAT
>CALPQA020000181.1 GCA_943325595.2 Auritidibacter sp. Marseille-P8566 | reverse complement strand
GGAATTGCAGCAAAACTGGGTTTGTAGGTAAATAGATAATAGTCGTTTGTGGCGGCATTGTCTGTGAAAAAAGTCTTGACTTCAATATCCTGCCCCGTAAATCCGCCATCGTTTCGTTGTGTAATGTATTCGATTGTAGGAACCGGTTTTAGGGTTTCGGTGGCATTGTAGGTTTCGCCATTATAGATAACGGTTAGGACATAATTTCCATTTAAAACTGGGTTAAAATTGGTACATACGTAATTTCCAGTTGAAGCGGTTTCTATAAAATTGAATCTGGTATTTGCAGCATCAGTTATATAAACGGTAGCGCCAGAAGCGGTTGGAACTTGGTCGTTATAATAGGAAGTTGTAGTTGTTAATTTGATATTTTGCTCGTTTCCAAGTGTTCCTTTTTGCCACTTTATTGCGGCATCAACCACGAGTTTTGGTGGCGCAGTATTCAAATCAACCTCGATTACTTTTTCGCAACTTGTTACAAGAATGCTGATTGCTATTAGGAAATAGATTTTTATTTTTTTCATCGTATTAAAATTTAAAATTATAACTCACCGCAGGAACGGCACCAAAAATAGAGAATCGAACGGCTTCATTGCTTCCAGAAGTTTCGTTTTGACGGAAACTAATTGAGGCTGCATTTTGTCTGTTGTACACATTATAAATGCTAAAGACCCATTCGCCTTGCCATCCTTTTTTCTTTGTTGGTTTTGGGGTATAAGTGGCTGAAATGTCTAAATGGTGGTAGGTTGGTAGCCTGTTTTCATTGCGCAAACCATAACTTGGAACGGTAATTCCTTGGTATTGGTATTGCCCGTTTGGATAGGTTACGGGTTGTCCTGTTTGCAAGGTGAAATTAGCACCAAAAGACCATTTTTCGTTCCAATTGTAACTTCCTGTTACGGCGATATTGTGCAATTTATCGAAAGTTGATTGGTACCAATTTCCGTTGTTTATTCCTGTTTCGATGGCTGTTCGTCCTGGTGTTTTTTGTTCAGATCGCGAAAGCGTGTAGGCAATCCAGCCGTTTAGTTTACCTGTGTTTTTTCGCAATAAGACTTCTAATCCGTAGGCTCTCAATTGTCCGTTTAAGATGATTTGTTCGAGTGCTTCATTGGCAATTAAATTGGAGCCGTCAATATAATCGATTCTGTTTTTTACTTTTTTGTAAAACGTTTCTACTTCAAGAGAATAGGCATCTTCTTTGAAATTATTAAAATAGCCTAGGGCAACTTGGTCGGCAATTTGGGGTTTTATATAGGAATCACTTGGAGTCCAAACATCTAAAGGAGTAGGCGAGGACGTATTAGAAATTAACTGTAAATACTGCGTCAAGCGATTATAACTTGCTTTTATAGACTGATTTTTCTTTAGAGAATAGGAAGCTGCAAACCGCGGTTCAAAATTGTCGAAAGTGGCAATTACCTTATTGCTGTTGTAATATTTTGTACCAATTGGGATCCCTTTTTCATAAATTTTCAAATCATTGTTGAATGTTACGGCTTCGTTATTTTGGTACAAATTCACTGTTGACGAACCCAATCTGTAAAATTGACTGTAGCGCAAACCGTACATCAATTCTAATTTGTCGGTAATTTTATGTTCTGCTTCCAGATAAAGCGATGGCTCGAAGGCGTATTTTTTTTCTAATTGCTTGTAATTGATTCCTGATTCAACAGTTGTGGGACTGATTGCGCCTGGATTAAAATCATAATAAATAGCATTTACGCCATAATTCAATTTGATTTTATCGGAAACATAGTTTTTGAAGTCGTATTTAATATTGTAATTTTTGATTCCAGAGTCGTATTTGAAACCTACAAAATCCAATTGCAATCCGTAGTAATAATCACTATAAATCAAGGAAAGATTGGAGAATAATTTATCAGAAAATAAGTGATTCCATCTTAGATTGGTTGTGGCATTTCCGTAAATATTGGTAAAACTTCCGTCTAAATTAAATACGTCACGACCAAAATAACCTGAAACGTACAAGCTGTTGTCTTTGTTGATTTTGTAATTTAATTTGGTGTTTAAATCATAAAAATAAGCCGAGTTTTTGTTGTTAGAAAGTTTTAAAAACAAATGGGCGTAGGAACCCCGACCTGCAATTAGAAACGAACCTTTGTCTTTTACGATTGGGCCTTCTGCCAAAATCCGACTCGATATTAATCCGATTCCACCATTGATATGAAATTGTTTTGAGTTTCCATCTTTTTGATAAATGTCTAAAACAGAACTGGCTCTTCCTCCAAAACGAGAAGGAATTCCACCTTTATACAGTTTTAAATCCTTAATGGCGTCGGGATTAAAAACGGAGAAAAACCCAAAAACATGTGATGAATTGAAAATGGTAGCTTCATCAAGAAGAATTAAATTCTGGTCGGCACCACCACCACGAACATTAAATCCTGAGGCGCCTTCGCCAGCATTTGTTACACCTGGAAGCAATAAAATTGATTTCAATACATCGACTTCCCCTAGAACGACAGGCATTTTTTTGATGGTTGCAATGGAGAGTTTGTTGACACTCATTTCTGCTTTTCTCGTATTGGTAGTCGTTTTCTCGGTGATGATTACTTCTTGCAATTCCTCGCCACTTTCTGTTAACGAGAAGTTGTATTTTGTACTTTTTGTTAAATCGACAGTGATTTCTTCGGTAATAAAACCAATAGAACTTACGGTTACTTTGTACGTTCCTTTTGGCACAGTAATGGAGTAAAAACCATATTCGTTGGTTGTTGTAAAAGCTGGAATTGATCCGATAACAACATTAACACCAATTGCAGTTTCGTTGCTTTTGGCGGCAGTAATTACGCCACTTAAAGTGAATTTTTCTTGTGCGAAAATTGTCGTTACTGAGAATAAAAGCAGTAGGTATAAGGCAATAATTTTATTTGAATTCATACGTTTATTTTGAGTTACAAAAGTCCTAAATTAAAGATAATTCCTTACATATCAAATGTTAATCTCTAGTTAAGATTCAATAAAGTTGCAGGAACTTCAACAATTGAATCTGAAAAATAACCTACTAAATATTATCTAATTAACGAAAAATGACCTTTTATTTCGGTTCCGTCTTCGAGGATTGCTTTGTACCAATAATCATTTGCAGGTAGAGGATTTCCATGTGAAGTTCCATCCCAAAATGGGTTTTTAGAATATAAATAGGTAATTAATTTTCCGTATCTGTCAAAAATAGAAATGGTCGTGTTTGTTATTGATTGAAATCCTTCCATGCTGAAAAAGTCATTAAAGGTATCTCCATTTGGGGTAAAAAACTTAGGAAATACAATAAGCGTAAAATCAAAAGTGTCTTTACCACAATTATTTTTCTCCCGAACATGTGCTTTTTTAATGCCTCCAATCGTGTTTTCAAATACATTTGAATTTTGGTAGTTAACTCCATCTAACGAATATTCATAATCTCCTGAAACCGCTGTGATAATGGTTACTTGTCGTTCGTTTATTTGAACATTTGTAATAATTGGAATGAGATTTTCAGTAACTACAATTGTCTTTAAATTGGTACAGCCATTGGTCCCTGTAACAACTACAGTGTAGGTTCCAGGTGCTGCCACCGTAATTTTTTTAGTGTTTTCAGTTGTTGACCAATTGTACGTTACATTGTTAATTCCAGCGTCCAATTCAACTGTTTTTGTTTCGCACAAAATGGCAGTATCGTTTGGAGTGATTGCAGGAATAGGATTCATAGTAAGTAGCACCGGTGTCCGATTTGAACTTGAACAGGAATTGAGTATGGTATACGATTCGGCATAAAACGTTCCTGCAGTTGAAGGCATGTAAGCTATTGAATTACTTTGCAATAGCGTTCCGCCAGTTGGTGCCGAATACCAATTGACATTCTCAGTTCCAATAGTGATTACCGTTAGTGCAGGAATTGCATCGTTTTGACAAATGATAAGATTTCCGTTACTTAATGGAGCTAATGGTTTTGGATAAACCAAAACACTGAAAATTTCTGAAACTGTGGAGCAAAAAATATTGTTTAGATTGGCACTGTCTTGAGCGATTTTAACTCTGTAATAATGGGATGCAATTAGGTTGGGAGTAGCATAGTTTACGGCATTTGCACCAGTAATATCATTCCAATTTACATTATCGGTACTTTCTTGCCATTGGTAAACGTGAGGCCCAGTACTAGCACTGTTTACTTCTAAATTGATAGAAATGGGCGTGGCATCTTCACAAACTTTATAGGATGAATCGGATGTCAAATTGCTTCTAATGGTTGTGAAATCGCCGCAAGATCGAAACATGATATCGTCGATGGCGAGGTCATTTCCACAACCTCCAACACCGTTGTTTTTCATTTTGAGTACCACGGATGTTTGCCCCGGACTAGTAGTGAAAACCAATCCATATTGCGTCCAAATAGCTGATGAAGTTCCATTAATAGCACCTGTATTACCCGTTTGCAAAAGCGTAGTTTCGGTAGCATCCCAAATTTCAAAAGTTACATTTATAGGAATACCTGTTCCGGGGCAGGCGCCTGTTGCCGAGGAATTGTAAACATTCATTAGCCAAGCAGTAAATTCAAAAGTTGTGTTGACGCATAAACCGGTAACGACTCTTTTATAAAATTCTCCAGCAGTAAAACTGGCATTTACGATTAATGTTTTCCCGTTGGTTCCGTTCGGTTGATCGTCTGGCGTGTGATCTGGGGAATTGTGCCAAGAATTATATAGATTGGTTCTGTAGTGCAATGTGTAAAATCCATCATCAGGTCTACCCGCAATATAAGTATAGGAAGTGACTCCTGAGGGTAATTGAGGTCCGAAATCAGTGCCGCTTCCAAAATCTTCTGTGAAAATTGGAATTCCTTTACTTCCATTACAAAAACTCAACTGACTAAAAGTTGAAATAGTGAAGAATAAAGTTAGTAAAAAAACGGCGTATTTTTTCGTAATCATTTGGAGTATAAAGTAAAAAAGCTGTCAATTTTTTTGACAGCTTTTGGTTCAAGTAAACTTAAATATTATGCTTGAATTTTATTCAATATTGTGTTGAATGTAACACTTGGTCGCATTGCTTTGCTTGTTAATTCCGGATTTGGTTGGTAATAACCACCAATGTTTTGAAGTTTTCCTTGCACTTCAATTAATTCAGAATTAATTTTCGCCTCGTTTGCTTTTAATTCAGTTGCAATAGGGGAGAAGATGGCTTTTAATTCAGCAT
>CALPQA020000180.1 GCA_943325595.2 Auritidibacter sp. Marseille-P8566 | reverse complement strand
TTTTTCGGTTATTCCAAATGCCATATTTCTCATATCATTATATGGATTTCTATTTGGATCAACTTTATTTTGTTCGGTTTTGTTTTCGGCTTTTTTATTATTTTCAGATTTTTTATTACAACTCGAAATTATAAAGACAATTCCACCAATTAATAAACCAATAATTATATAATTCATTTTCATTTTTTAGTTTTATGTTGTTGATTTCCAGTTTTTCTGATAGAATAACGGCTAACTTCTATATACTAGCTACAAAATAGCGCCTATCAACCCATATCAGGAGAGATTGTCGCAATTAATTAGCCTATTTCCTTCAAATATAGTGTTTTAAATTTCATGTGTGGCACAACGTGGCCATTTGATCTAGAAGCGTCTGGCGTTCGCGTGAGGGATGGCAGTGGAAATCCTTTGTGGAATGAAATGGAACAAAGATTGTAGCGGAGAGCCCGACCGAGTTTACAACAGATAGCTTCGTGCCACGCAATGACCTAAACGAAGGGCACGCCCAAAAAAAGCAAAAAAAACCACCAAGAAACGTCTTGATGGTTTTGGTTGCATATAAAGGTTTTAGGGTGCCGGATTTGGGATTAGATTTTGAATAGCATCGATGGCGGCTATGCAATTTTCATCGAGTGAAACGCCAATAGTTTTGATGTTTTCTTCGAGTTGTGTTAACGTGGTCGCGCCAATAATAGTACTCGTTACAAAGGATTGTTGCTCGATAAATGCCAAGGACAATTCGGTTAATGTGAGTCCGAAATCCAGTGCAATTTCGTTGTAGCGGCGCGAGGCTTCTCTTGTGTTTTCACTATTGTAACGTGCAAATTGCGGAAACAGATTGATTCTTGCCTTGGGATGTGCTTCGCCATTGAGGAATTTTCCCGATAGCACACCAAAAGCCATTGGAGAATAGGCCAGAAGCCCTACATTTTCGCGGTGGCAAACTTCGGACAATCCAACTTCAAAACTTCGATTTACCAAGGAATACGGGTTTTGAATGGTTGCCATTCTTGGTAAATTGTGTTTTTTGCTTTCTTCTAAAAAACGCATTACTCCCCACGGAGTTTCATTGGAAACACCTATATTTCTGATTTTTCCTTGTTGGATTAATCCATGTAAACATTCTAAAACGGCTTGAAAATTATCTTCCCAAGCGTCTTCTTGAACTTTAAATCCTAGGGTTCCAAACATATTTGATTTTCGTTCTGGCCAATGCAATTGGTACAAATCGACATATTCTGTTTGCAAACGCTGCAAACTTTGCTCTAAGGCAAAGGTGATGCTTTTAGCAGAAAAGTCATTCTTTTCGCGCATGTACGTGAAGTTTGGATTGGGACCTGCGATTTTTGTTGCCAAGACAACATTTTCTCTATTACCCGTTTTTTTGAACCATGTTCCAATGATTTTTTCGGTACTTCCATAGGTTTCTTGGCGCGCAGGAACGGAATACATTTCGGCGGCATCAAAAAAATTAACGCCATTTTCGAGTGCATAATCCATTTGGGCGTGGCCTTCGGCTTCGGTATTTTGCTCTCCGAAAGTCATGGTTCCAAGGCAAATTTTACTAACTTTTGTTTCGGTATTGGGTAATGTGGTGTATTTCATAATTAAGGAAAAAGTACTGCTGTTATAATGAGGTGATGTAAAAAAGGTTCAAAGTAGCACTTTGAACCTTTATATTTTTTGTTTTGAACGGTTCGTTACAAATCGTTCAACATTTTAGAAATCTCATCTAATTTTGGTGTCAAAATAATTTCGATTCTACGGTTTTTGGATTTTCCCTCAGGAGTGTCATTGCTCATTAATGGTGCAAATTCTCCTCTTCCTGCAGCCGTTAGGTTTTCTTTTTTAACGCTTTTATTTTCAGATAAAATGTTCACAATGGCAGTAGCTCTTTTTGTAGAAAGATCCCAATTGTTTTCAATTTGTCCCACTGCGCCAGCAAATTTATCGTTGTCAGTGTGTCCTTCAATTAAAACAGCAATGTCAGGATTTTGTGCCAAAACGGTTCCAACCGCTACGACTGCTTTTTTCCCTTCGGAACCAACAGCCCAACTTCCTGATTCAAACAGCAATTTGTTTTCCATAGAAACATACACTTTCCCGTCTCTTTGGTTCACGGTAAGTCCTTTTCCTTCGAATGCTTTCAATGATTTTGAAAGGGCATCTTTCAGTTTTTTCATAGCCGCTTCTTTGGCCGCCATTATGCTTTCTAATTCATTGACTCTGTCGGTGCCTTTTTTCAAATCGGCACTTAATTTGTTCAAACGCTCTTTTTCGGCAGCCAATGCTTTTTCTTTCGCTTCTAATTGTGCTAACAATTCTCGGTTTTTAGCCATGTTTTCTTTCAAAGATTCATCGCTGTTTTTTTCCAAAGCATTGTATGACGCTTGTAACGTTTTCAGATTTTTATCTGCGGCAGCAAAGTCAATTGCAAGTTTATCTCTTTCGGCTTTAGTCTTGTTATAATCTGCTTTCAAGGAAGCATAATCTAAATCGAGTTTACTTTTAGCTTTTGTAATACTATCATTTAAATCGGCAGTTCTTCTGTTTTCTTTTTTCAAATCTGCAAATTTCGTCTCCAATTCGTTAAATACTTTTTTAGACACACATGATGTCGATAAAGCGATAACTACTAATCCTAATGCAACTTTTTTAATCATTTGTAAAGTATTTAATAAGGGTTATTATTCAATTATTATTATTCTAATTCTACTAAAACGGGACAATGGTCAGAATGTTTTGCTTCTTGCAAAATAACGGCTCTTTTAAGTTTGTCTTTTAGGGTTTCACTAACCAAACAATAGTCAATTCGCCAACCTTTGTTATTGCCTCGGGAACCTGCTCTGTAACTCCACCAACTGTATTGATCAGGCTGTTTGTTGAAATATCGGAAGCTATCAATGAATCCGTTATTCATAAATGTATCCAACCAAGCGCGCTCTTCGGGTAAAAATCCGGACACTTTTGCATTGCGAATAGGGTCATGAATGTCAATAGCCTGATGGCAAATGTTGTAATCGCCACAAATTACCAAATTTGGAACTTCAATTTTTAAGTTGTCAATGTAACTTTGAAAATCGTCCATAAACATGAATTTATGATCCAATCGGTCGATGTTTGTGCCTGAAGGCAAATACAAACTCATTACAGAAAAAGCATCAAAATCGGCTCGAAGGGTTCTGCCTTCAAAGTCCATGTGAGCAATTCCAGTGCCAAAAACGACATTATTTGGTTTTATTTTTGATAAAATGGCCACACCACTGTATCCTTTTTTGGTTGCGGGATAATAATATTGATACGGATATCCAGCTTTTTCAAATTCGGCTACAGGAACTTGATCTTCGGAAGCTTTTATCTCCTGAAGGCAAATTACGTCTGGATTGGCATGTTGCAACCAATCTATAAAACCTTTGGTGATGGCAGCCCGAATTCCATTTACATTATAGGAAATAATTTTCATTACGCTTTTTCAAATTTATATTCCCAAAAGTAATAAAAAAGTACAAGGTACAATACAGAAAATACAAAGAAAATCGAAACCTATTTTCGTTGGTTAAACGAGTTTTTTTCTATCTTTGTTTTTCCTAAAAAACAATTTATAAATGGGTTTAGTCACCGCTAAAGAAGTCGCCAAAGCAATAAATGCAGATAAGTACGGAGTTTTCGGGACATTTTCGGGCTGGTTGCTTATGAAAGTTTTGAAAATATCTACCCTAAACAAAGTGTATGATAGAAACAAACACTTGAATGACGTCGCTTTTTTAAATGCCATTTTAGATGATTTAGAAATAAAATTTGAAATCCCTGAGAAAGATTTAAAACGTTTACCAAAAGAAGGCGCCTATATTACCATTTCAAATCATCCTTTGGGCGGAATTGACGGGGTATTATTATTGAAGTTGATGCTTGAAAGAGAACCTAATTTCAAAATAATTGCCAATTTTCTTTTGCATCGAATACAGCCTTTAAAAAAATACATCATGCCGGTGAATCCTTTTGAAAACCACAAAGACGCCAAGTCGAGTGTGGTTGGAATTAAGGAAACCTTGCGCCATTTAAGTGATGGAAAACCTTTAGGGATTTTTCCGGCAGGGGAAGTTTCAACTTATAAAGACGGAAAATTAATGGTTGACAAACCTTGGGAAGAAGGCGCTATTAAAGTGATTCGAAAAGCCCAAGTCCCGGTTGTACCCATTTATTTTCATGCAAAAAACAGTCGGTTGTTTTACTTTTTATCCAAAATCGATGATACACTGCGCACGGCAAAATTACCATCGGAATTGTTTTCTCAAAAAGACAGGGTTATTAAGGTTAGAATTGGGAAACCTATTTCTGTAGCCGAACAAAATGAACATACAACTATTGAGGAATATTCTGAATTCTTACGGCGAAAAACCTATATGTTGGCCAATCCGTTCGAGAAGGAAACGCCATTTTTACCTACGCCAAATTTAAAAATACCAAAAAGCCCGAAAAAAATAGTCACCGCGGCAAGTCCTGAAAACATGCTTTTAGAGGTTAATGCTCTGCGAACTGCTGATTGTAGGTTATTGCAAAGTAAAAACTATGAAGTGTTTTTTGCCGAAGCTGCAAAAATTCCAAGTATTCTTCACGAAATTGGGCGTTTAAGAGAAATTACTTTTAGAGAAGTTGGCGAAGGAACAAATGAGTCAATTGATATTGATAAGTTTGATAAATATTACCACCACATGTTTTTGTGGGATGACGAGGCCAAGAAAATTGCGGGTGCTTATAGAATGGGATTGGGTTCTGAAATTTACCCGAAATATGGAATGGAAGGGTTTTATTTGAATGAGCTTTTCCGTTTTGAACCAGAACTACACGATATGATGCACAAATCTATCGAAATGGGACGGGCATTTATTATCAAAGAATACCAACAAAAACCAATGCCTCTTTTCCTACTTTGGAAAGGAATCATCCACACCACGTTAAGATATCCAGAGCATAAATTCTTGCTTGGTGGCGTAAGTATTAGTAATCAATTTTCTGATTTTTCTAAGTCGCTGATGATTGAGTTTATGAAGTCTAATTTCTACGACCCTTATATTGCACAATATATTCACCCTAAAAAGGCGTTCAAAGTAAAACTGAAAGATGCCGATAAGGATTTTGTGTTCAATGAAGCCGAATCGGATTTGAATAAATTTGACAAACTTATTGACGAATTAGAACC
>CALPQA020000179.1 GCA_943325595.2 Auritidibacter sp. Marseille-P8566 | reverse complement strand
TGCTTCGTACCTCGTAATGACGTAAACGAGGGCGCGCCCAAAAAAAATAAATATTAAATGATTCTTCCGTCTTCCATAGTAATGGTTCGGTTGGTTCTTTCAGCAAAATCAGTATCGTGGGTTACTATCAACAATGTCTGCTTGTTTTCTTGTGTGAGTTTGCTAAAAATATCAAAAACGAGGTCGCTATTTTTCTTGTCCAAATTTCCCGTAGGCTCGTCACCCATAATAATCAAAGGATCGTTTATCAAGGCACGCGCAATGGCAACGCGTTGCTTTTGACCGCCACTGAGTTGGTTGGGCATTTTCAGCGCCTGATCTTCCATATCCAAGGTTTTGAGATGTTCCATGGCGCGGTGTTCCAGTTCTTGGTGAGAATATTTTCCCAACTTCATGCCGGGAAGCATTACGTTTTTTAGCACATTGTATTCTGCAAGTAAATAATGAAACTGAAATACAAATCCTATGTTTTCGCTTCGTATTTGTGCCAATTCCTTATCTTGTTTTCCCGTAATCAACTCTTCGTGAATGAACAATTGCCCTTCATAATCGGTGTCCATAGTTGAAAGCAGGTACAATAATGTCGATTTTCCGCAACCTGATTTCCCCACAATAGAAACAAATTCACCGTGGTCAATGCTCATGTTGATTTCCTTGAGCACCTGAAATTTTACAGGGTCAAAAAAATATTTAGACAAACCAATGGTTTCGATTACTTTATTTCCCATGTTATTTTCCTCTAATGATTTCTACGGGATCGACCTTACTGGCTTTCAAGGCGGGTAATAATCCTGCAATAGTAGTTGTGACTAAGGCAAACGAAATTCCTATAAAATAAAACATTGGATCATAGTTTATAGGATAGGTTTTTATGGTGGGCAAGGCCGCAGTTTCAAACGGAACAATATCGATTATGGAGGAAAAAATGTATCCAAAAAGCAACCCAAACAAGCCGCCTACCAAACCGATGATTAGCGATAGCGAAACGAAAATCCATTTGACATCATTGCCTGAAAACCCGGTGGCTTTCAAAATAGCTATGCTGTCCATTTTTTCGTAAATCATCATGTTTAGAATATTGTAAATTCCGAAACCCGCAACAATTAGCAAAACCACTCCCACCGAATACGAAATAATACTTCTCACGGTGCTTCCTGTTTCAAACTGGGAATTAGCGGTTTGATAATCGATGGTGTCAACATTAAATTTACTTTCAAACTCTTTGGCAACGATTGGTGCCGAAGTCATTTCGAACAATTTAATTTGAATGTCGGTGATGTAATTTGTGGGTTCTTCTAATATTTTTTGGGCTGTTGCCAATGACGTATAACTGGCCATATCATCAATTTCGGAAATGCCTATTTGGGATATTCCGACAATTTTGAGTGACGCTAAACTGCCTTTTGAAGAGGTTATTTTTATGATGTCGCCCGTGGTGAGTAACATTTTATCGGCCAATCCTTTTCCGATTATGATGCTGTTGTTTTGAAGCAAATCGGTTACTTTTCCTTCGACGATATAATCGCTGATTTTGAATAATTTTTCTTCTGAGAGGACATCGATTCCGTTAATTACCCCCGAAATGGCTATGGTTCCCGAATTGAAAAATACGGGCGTGGTTATTTTTGGCGCTACATCAATTACCCGAGGATCTTGTTTTAAAATACTGATTATGTTTTTGCCATTATAAATGGATTTCCCTCTGTCTTTTGGCTTTATCGAATTAATGAAATTAGTATTGTTTTTGTATTGTGGGGATAATGAAACGGGTTGATTTTCAGTAGGTTTGATTTTATTATACAAAAGCACATGTGGCGTTCTGTTGAGCATTAAGCCGTCTAATAAATCGTTCAATCCATTCATAAAACTCACCAAGGAAATGAACATTGCAATTCCAAACGTTACTCCAACGGCAGCTACAACCGTCTGTTTTAGTCGGGCTTGAAGTAAGTGTAAGGCAATATTTAGAATGAGTTTGTAGTTCATTATTGTGGTTTATAAATGGTTTCTTCGGCTTTTAAACCTTCAAGAATTTCTGCTTTTTGGTAATCACTCAATCCGATTTTTACTTTTCGTTTTTCGTCTTTATTTACCAAAACGTACTGTCCTTGAATTAAATAACTCTTCGGAATGGTAACGACATTCTTTTTTATTTTTAAGATAATATTTGCTTCGGCGGTTAAATTGGGATAGAGTTTTTGTGGTGGTTTTACAAAGTGGGCTTCAATTTTGAAAGTTCGAGAACGTTCTTGCATGATGGGATAAATTTTGTCAATTACGGCTTCAAAAACCTGTCCTTTGTAACTGTCCATGGTTACCAATACTTTCTGACCCAAGTTCACGAGGACCATGTCGTTTTCGTCGACTTCGAGTTCTAGTAAAAAAGAATTTGATTCTCCAATAATGGCCATTGGTGTTTGGGTGGTTATGAGTGTTCCTTCTTTTACAGGAATATCAAAGAGTTGCCCTGAAAACGCACTTTTGACACTGAAATCACTTTGTGACTTTTGACTTATTTTCAAGTTGATATTGTTCCGATTTTGATCGTTTTCTAATTGGGCTTTGAGTTGTTGCAGTTGTTTTTTTGCGGTTTCATAATTGATTTTAGAGCTTTTATAGCCCAATTCAACTCTTTCAAAATCAACTTCAGAAATGATTTGGTATTGTTTGATTCTTTTATTCCGGTTGTAAATAGATTCGTCCAACGCTAATTTGTCTTTGGCAGCTTGTACTTTCATTTCCATTTCGGAGATTTTATCCTGAATATAATGGTTGCTTTCCTGACTTAATTGGTAGGCTAAACGAGCATTTTCAGTGTTTAAATTGGCTTTTTCTTGCTCCAATTCAAATAGTAATTGCCCTTTATTGACATATTGCCCAACGGCAACTTTTGTTTTTTGCAAAATCCCATTTACTGTTGAATAAACCGTGTATTGTCCAACTGCTTTCACCACTCCGGAAGCATAAACACTTTGGGTTACATCGCCAACGGTAGGTTGTATTGCTTCGGTTTTTTTATCGGAACAGGAAATGCTTATTGTAAAAAACAGA
The DNA here is from genome assembly GCA_943325595.2 of Auritidibacter sp. Marseille-P8566. The sequence goes on along the minus strand of CALPQA020000179.1, from coordinate 2,166 downwards.
GAAAGTAACGATAGTTTTATGGCTCTCATTTTAGATACTTTTGAAACTATTAAATAAATAATGTAAGAATTTTTCATATCAAATATAAGAAAAAAAAGCCGTTTTTTAAGTTAATAGTTACGTTACTTTCAAATTATTTGAAACAAATTCGGATTGAGTTATTGGCTTGTGTTGGTCTCTTTGTTGCCGTTTTTTGAGTTTAAAAAGAGGTAGGCGTTTGGAAAGCAAAATTGTGGTTTAGCGTTTTGAGGCTTGGCGAAGTTGGGGGTTAAAAGCACAAATTGTCGGATTTGCCACCTGAGCGATAGCGAATATGCGTAACAAATCATCCCAAATACAAAAACATTTTTCCATTAAGCCAAATGCCCAAATCCGTTGTAATGGCTGTTGGCAGATGTATCTATGATATTCCTGTTTGCACAACTTTACTAACAATCCATTTTTTGTTAACTTTTTTAATGAAAACGGTATAACTTAGACCACAATTTCCACCACAAGCATAGCCTACTGATAAAGTTCCAGTTTCTTTTTTGTTATCGAATTTAATATTTGAAAAAAACATAGCTCCAGCAAATTTGCTGTATTTCGCTCCCCAATTTTCATAATCTATAACTTTAGGAAGTTCTGAAAGATGTTTAAAGGTAAATTTATGAGAATTGTATTTTTGTAATTCTGTATTGTCAGTTACTAAACCATCATTTCCAACAGCAATTATAAGATTAAGTGTGTCTTTTTTCAATGACGTTCTTTTGATTTCACACTCTATATTTCTTTGTTTTTGTCCTATCGAATCTAATCCTATCCATTTACCATTTTTATCATATATTGGCTTGCCTTGTTCTGGAAAACAAGTATAAATTCTTTTGTCCTTATAAGTTGAATCTACAATCTTAACAAATACTTTGTCAAAGACATTTTGTTCAAATTCCGCTTCAGAGACTTTTTTTTCACACCCAAAAAGTATGAAAGGCAATAGTGTGATTATGATATTTAGTCGAGTCATTTTGGTGATATAGTTGCTAACGTTATGGCACTATAGCGGGTTTGGTACTAAAGTAAGATTTAATTTTCGGTTAATAACTAAATTTTAAAGTACAAAACCATTTTTCCATTAATCCTATTGCCCAAATCCGTTGTAGTGGCTGTTAGCAGTTGTTCTAATTTTTAGTTTCTAATTGTTTTAAATAGCTTTTCCATAAATCTTTCTGTATAATGTAAGAATATTGGAAGCCGACTTCATAGATTCTTACTTTATTTTTAAATTCAATTGTATCTACCAAATAGTAATCAAAGTTATTTTGGTTATGATAAAATGAAATCGAATAATTTTCATCTGGACAACAACAATAATCTGTTTTTTCAGAACCAACAAATAAATTTTTAAAAGCAGTTAATTGTTCTTTAGTGTTAGCTTCATATTTTTTTAATTTAAAATTTGAAGTTTTTAAAGTTGAACTTGAATCTATTTTATTTTCTACTATCATACTGGTTGTATCAACTACCATTCTTGTAGTATTTTCAATTACTATTCGGGTACTATTTTCTAAAATATAGGAATGTCCATAATCATTTCCCCATTCTATAACTTTATCAATATTCTTCGAATTACAACTAACAAAAATTGTTACCGCAAATAGAATTAATAATATTTTTTTAATCATCAATGTTGTTGTTTAGTTCTGCTCAATTTGTGTGAATAACTGCTAACTAGTATACAGGCGAAACAAACTTTCGTATATCACCCCAAATTTGGGAAGATAGGCGAAGGTTTGTTTCGCATTATTTATACTCAAATGTAAACTTATTATGCTTACAAATCATCAAATGAATTTTTTATTTGTAAAGTGGAATCTACAGCTTTTAGCTATCCAAAATCATAATTCTATAATCTGATCTTTGCGCGAGGGATGGCAGTGGAAATCCTCTGTAGAACGAAGTGGAGCAGAGATTGTAACGAACAGCCCGACCGAGTTTAGAACAGTTGGAGTAGTACCTCGAAACGTTCTGAACGAGGGCGCGCCCCAATAAAAAAAGTGCCTCCATTTCTGAAAGCACTTCTGATTGTTGTAGTTGTTGTAGTAGTTATTATAAAACGGATTTTACTGTTTTTACAATTCTTGCAGCAATTTTGTATGGATCTCCATTTGATGCTGGACGTCTGTCTTC
>CALPQA020000178.1 GCA_943325595.2 Auritidibacter sp. Marseille-P8566 | reverse complement strand
TAACTGTTAATGGATTGAATGAATTGTTAACTGGAAGCGCTTCCAAAAATAACATTTGATCTTGACAATTATCATCAATAGTAACAGCGAACGGATTTGAGATTGATACTGTAAAATTACTTGTACCCGCTAATGCACATGTTGATGGATTTGCTTGTACTGAATAATTAACAATATAATTTCCAGGAATACTTCTACTAATATTTATTTCTCCCGTGGAACCATTAATTACTAATCCAGAAGTTGAACTAAACAAACCTCCCATAGAGAATCCAGCAGGTAAAACAGGTAAATCATTTAAACCGTCTGGACAATATGAATTATTATAGGTAAAAGTAGTTATAGGCGTAATTCCTGGTGTCAATATAATTGTTGCAACATAAGTCGATGCTGCTTTACAGTTGTCACTATCTTGAGGCAAACTATAGGTTATTTGATGAGAACCCACAGTAGCATTTGTCAAATTGACTAATCCAGTTGTTGAATTTACCGTCAAAGTAGTTGAACTATAAACCCCTCCTGTTACAAAACCAGTTGCTCCTATTGGCAATGGATTTATTCCATTGACACATGTTTGATTGTAACTAAAAACTGCATTTTGAGGAATTAATGGCGTTACGGTAATCACTGCGCTTTCTGTCAATGTTTTATTACACGCTAAGGTTCCTGCTGCAGTTACATTAGCTAATGCAAATGTACTATTTACAGTTAATGGCTGAGTTGTAACAGTTGCAATTCCAGAAGCATTTAATGTAACGGTTTGATTTGGACCTCCATTTATAGTATATACTACAATAGCGTTGGCTGTTCCGCTGAAGGTTAATACAGTCGTTTTTCCAGTACAAATTGATGTAGTCCCAGAAATAGTTGCTGTTGGTAATGCATTAACTTGAACAGTTAAAGCAACTCTTGGACCAACACAACCCTCAGCAGATACTGCACTCACATAATATATTGTTGAACCTACTTGAGATGTATCTGGGATTGGAGCTATTGTACTTCCTACTCCACTAGTAGCTTGACTATACCAAATTAGAGTATAACCACTTGGAGCATTAGCTGTCAAAGGCAAAGCTGAGGAGTTATGACAAATGTTTAAAGGCGTCACAATTAATGGGACTTCAGTTACTCCTTGATAAGTAATTGTGATTGTCTTATCGCAATAACGCGTTTTCCAATGATAGATGTAATTTCCTGCTGTGCTAAAACCTGTTACATTGGTTGTTTTAGTATTTGGAGATACAATAGTTGTATTTGCAGGATTATTTACATCGGCAATCCACTGCCCAACTCCTTCTGCAGCTATATTTACAGAGTTTAATGAACAAGGCACTGTAATATTTGCGGTAATGATATTAGTATTTGGTTTAAAGTTTGCCGCATCTAAAAGATGTCCAATCGCATAATTTTTAACTCTAAAAATAAAACGAGTCGCTGTTTGACCAGCAGGAACTATATAATTCCCTTGAATTATTTGCCAAACCAAAGAATTAGAAGAGTGTTCAGTTACTAAAGTAAAAGGTCCAGCAGGTGGTCCAGCAAACAGTTGAATAGTACTACTACTTCTAGCTGCTGAGGCAAAACTATAATCCATCTGAGTAATTTCAGAAGTATCAAAGTCTTTGTACAACCCTTTAATATTAGGATCTGCTTCATTCCATGTTGAAGCATTATCATGAACCAATTGCACACATTGTCCTCCAGAATAAGGAATTACACTTGGTGAATTAGAACCTTCGTTATAAAATATTGAACCCGTAATTGTATTTACTCTCCAGCCAGGAACAACTGTTGCATCAATAATTGACGAAATTCCTGTTACCCATTGCATTGGAAGTTTCTCAAAATCATAATTAAATGCATTCAAATTACAATAATCAGTTGGAGTAGTTATACAGATATGGAATTTTTTATCTGATACTACATTACTGTTTAATGTAAGCCTAATTTTGTACGTACGACCTATTACTAATTCCGCTCCATAAGTTGTTGTAATAGAATTATTATTGCTACACGCTTTTTGGATTAGGGAACCATTAGATTGAACTTCATATAAGGCCATTGTGATTTTAGGCCAAGGTCCTTGAAATGAGGAATTATAAAAACTACCGGGTGTAAAATCACTTAATTCAATACTATGAACTTTAGAAATAGCCACAAAATCAAACCAAATATCCCCGCCATTAATTCCTTCACAAGAAGAAGATTCGCTTGAAGATGTAGACCCGATAAACGACTCATTTTCTCCTGAAAGAACACAAGTGTTTTGAGTGTTTATTGGCAAACGAATAGCAGTTGTAGCATCGTCATTCCTAATAAATCTTTTTGGCCCAGACCAATAGCTTTTGTTAGTAGGACTGCAAATTGCACGAACAAAAAACTCATAAGTCCCATCTGCTGCATTAAGAAAATCTGAAGCAACAGGAGTATAACTTGTTGTGTTTACAATAGTTCCTGTTTGAGGAAGCGATCCATTTTGGTCAGGCTGAATAAAAACTTCCCATTGTGTTTCTCCTGCTCCTGGAGTCCAAGACAATACACCTAAATTATTTACAGTTAAATTTGTTGGTTGTGCACAAGTAGCAGTTCCGCACGTAGCAAAACCAGAATAAATTGTTGTGTGAGCTCTTCCCAAACCTAAGGGACTGGTCCAAACAATAGTATTAGCATTATCCCTTATTACTGCTTGTGCTTGAGAATACTGGAGACCACTAGCACCTACAAGTGTTTTAAAATACAGAGAATATTCAGAACCTGCACATAAAAAAACGGGGTAATCAATTACTAGAGGTTGATTAGGAGCATTAATTGGGAACGTCAATAATTGAATCATGGTTCCATTTTGCCATAACTCTAAACCTCGGCTCACTTGTCCAGTTGACCCATTGGATACAGAAATAGTATATTGACAAACATTAGACATATCACATTTAGTGATAAATTCGAAAGGTCCTACCCATTCACTTTGTGAAGTGCTACTACAAACTGCACGAACATAATATTGATAACGAGTTGAAGGTGTTAACCCATTTATTGTTGTAGGATGCGTAGTTGTAGTTCGCAAATATTGAGGAAGTGTATTTCCAACTGGCGCTGGTGTTCCAAAAGGTTGCATTGAAATTTCCCAGGCAGTTTCTGAACCTGTAACTTGCCAATTAATATCTACTGAAGTATCAATAATATTTTGTGTAACTACATTTGTAACAGGTGGACAAGAAGGAATATCCTCAACAATTACATTGTCAATAAATAGAAATTGACCTCTGTAAGCCCATGGATTAGGCGGGAAAAACGGAACATAAAATCCAATGTTTATATTTCCTGTTAATCCAGCTGGCAGGTTGATTACTCTTTCACGGAAAACCGAATTATTAATTAATTCATGAGAAAAAACAACACTTTGAATACCTGCAACCGTTAAGGTAGCATTAGTAGACATTGTAATTACCGTTCCATTTATTGCTGTAACTGAGGTTCCATAAGGGAATGGAAATCCTGCGATATAAAAAGTGTCCCCTATTCTAACATCTTGAGCCGATACAACTGTAATTGTATTGGTACCAGAAACCGTTCCGCTAGCATTTGTAGTAGTTGAAAAACTATTTTGATACAATACTGTAGAAAATTGAGCCGGTGCGGCACCCGTTGTGGATAGCATTACTTTCAAATCGTCTTCAAAATCGGTAGTTAACGTTTTATATTTAAATCGTAATCTTTGATTTGGGCGTACAATTAGTGTTGGTGAAATCAACCAATCTGTATTTGCTCCATTTGACCCAGTAAACATAGACGCCATTTGGTCTCCAATAGGACTGTTTGCTGATTGATTGGTCTGCCAATAATCGGAATCACCATTTAAATTTAATATTTTCCAACAAGATTCTGTTGTTGAATTAGAATCAAATGTCTCAAAAAATGGCGTTGGCAAGGGATTACAAGTGGTTCTGAAAGAAAATGGACCAACCCATTCACTACTATGTGTAGCATTACATACGGCTCTTACGTAATATTCATAAGCAGTATCTGGAGATAATCCCGTAGCATTATACGTTGGTAATGGATTTACTAATGTACCTGACCCTGTTGGAACACCTGATGATGGACTTTGAATTTTAATTTCCCATTGTGTTTCAGTATATCCAACAACCCAATTTAATGTCGCCGCAGTAGTGGTGATACTCGTCGCGGTTAAATTGGAAGGAATTTCACAATCTGGAGCATTTTCAATATAAAAATCATCAATAAAAAGATGTGCCATACTCCTCGGATTTGGCATCGTTGGCGGCACTCTAAATGCAATATATGAAAGACCCGTACCCGTAAATAAAACGGAATCTTCCAAATAATTATTATTGGAAAATTCATGTTCTGGAATTAACACGGTATAATTAGCAAAATCGGGCGTGGAAGAAATTACTACTTCCATGTACGCTCTTGGAGTTGGATAAAAAATATCAGTAGCTGCTCTGTATTTAAAGCGCAATCTTTTCTGACCAACAATAGTAAGTGGCACACTCACCAACCAGTCATCAAAAGAAGTTAATGGTGTAAAAGCATTAATATTATATGGAGTTATTTCTACATTTGTAGCGTTCATAGTCCATTTTGCCACATCAGTATTTCTGTTTTGAACGGTCCAACAAAATTTCTTGGAAGTACTATCCCCATCATTAAAACTTTCATAATAGGGTGTTGGCTGTGCGATACAAGTTGTAAAAAAAGTTATTGGACCAACCCAATTGCTTTGATTCGTTGCATTACAATAGGACCGTACATAAAATTCATATTGCGTAGATGGAATTAACCCTGTAAAGGTATAAGGATTGGTATTTACAATTGTTCCTGAAGCCGTTGACAAAGGCATTCCTGTTCCCATGGGCTGTGCAATTATTTCCCATTGAGAAGTATTGTATCCATTTGTCCAGGATAATTCTGCCGAAGTACTTGTTATCGAACTAGAAGTAACCGCCGGATATATTGGATCCGAACATGCTGGCATATCTTCAATGTAAACATCATCAATAAATAAATTGGTTGCTGTTTGAGACGAACCAACTGGTAAATACCACGCAATAGTAATATCTCCTACAATATTCATTGGAATTGGAACAATTTTTTCAATCCAATTGTAACCCGTTTGATAGGTTCGTAATGGTTCGAGTACGGTAGTAAAATCTGAAAAACCAATTCCAGTCGTGGAAAGTTTTATCATATAGGATGATTCTCCCCCAACAAATCCGGTACTGTTTGTATAACCCCCATAT
>CALPQA020000177.1 GCA_943325595.2 Auritidibacter sp. Marseille-P8566 | reverse complement strand
TTTCATCAACTAAAAAAATAAATTTCTTGGTCTCATTTTGATTCCATTTTAAGTAAATAAAATCAATTTCATTAAGATATGTTATTGACGAATAGTGAATCCATTTAATTTTATATCCCATTTATAAATGGATATTTTTCTTTAACTTTTTTCATCATTTCTTCATGAGAAATACCCAACCCTTGTTCTGATTGTTCCAAAGCTTTCTCTAGTAATTGAGCTAAAATTGGATGCATTTCTTCATCTTCTTCATTAGAAAAATCAGTTATTTTTTTATATTCAGTCGTTGGCTCTTGGGCACTATCTATTTTTTTTTCAGTAGCTTTTTTTTTTGGAGCATTCATTTCAATATAATTTAGAAACAAATATAGTTAATTTTTGCGGAAATTAATAAACACAAAAAGCATTTCTCCAATAGCCCCGATAGAAGGGAAAATCCTGCGATATTGCTTGACAAAAAGCAATATTGCAGATTGGAATGATAGCGGGAATACAATTAATAAATAAAAGTCATTCAATTCGCTCCAAATTAAAAGATTGCTTCTTGCGGTTCAAAGCCTTACTTTTGCAAAAAAATATACTTGTGAATTACTTATCTGTCGAAAATATCTCTAAATCTTTTGGAGAAAGAACCCTTTTTGAAAACATTTCTTTTGGAATTAATAAAGACCAGAAAATTGCCTTTATAGCCAAGAATGGCTCGGGAAAAACTACTATTATGAGCATCATAAACGGTTTTGATGAATCGGATACTGGTAAAGTGGTTTTGAGAAAAGGTATAAAAATGGCGTTTTTGTCGCAGAATAATAATTTGCAAGACGAATTAACGATTGAGGAAAGTATTTTCGCTTCGGACAATCCTGTTTTGAAGGTGATTGAAGCTTATGAAAAAGCGTTGGAAAATCCTGAAGACGAGGAAGCATACCAAAAAGCGTTTGACGGAATGGACCAGCATAATGCGTGGGATTTTGAAACACAATACAAGCAAATTTTGTTCAAATTGAAGTTGGAAGATTTCAAATTGAAAGTCAAAAATCTTTCGGGTGGACAAAAGAAAAGATTGTCATTAGCAATTATATTAATCAATCGTCCTGACTTATTAATTTTGGACGAACCTACGAATCACTTGGATTTAGAGATGATTGAGTGGCTGGAAAGTTATTTTGCAAAAGAAAATATTACGTTGTTTATGGTAACGCACGACCGTTTCTTTTTGGAGCGCGTTTGTAACGAAATCATTGAATTAGACAACGGAAAATTATACCAATACAAAGGAAATTATTCTTATTATTTGGAGAAAAAAGAAGAGCGAATTGCCTCTGAAAATTCAAGTGTGGACAAGGCACAAAACTTATTTGTAAAAGAATTAGAATGGATGCGTCGCCAACCAAAAGCGCGAACTACGAAGTCGAAATCGCGTCAGGATGATTTTTATGTGATTAAGGAAAAAGCACAAAATCGACGTCGGGAGAATGTGGTAGAATTAGAAATTAATATGGAGCGCATGGGGAGCAAAATTATTGAGCTTCACAAAATCACTAAGAAATTTAAGGATTTGACCATTTTGGATAATTTCAGTTTCGACTTTCAACGGGGCGAACGCATTGGAATTATTGGAAAAAACGGAACTGGAAAATCTACCTTTTTGAATTTACTTACCGGAACGCTTCCGCTTGACGGTGGAAAAGTAGTTGTGGGCGAGACGATAAAAATTGGTTATTATACGCAAAGCGGAATTAACCCAAAACCGGGGCAACGCGTAATTGATATCATCAAAGAATATGGCGAATACATTCCGTTAACGAAAGGGAAAATCATTTCGGCATCGCAATTATTGGAACGGTTTTTATTTGACAGCAAAAAACAATATGATTTTGTAGAAAAATTAAGTGGTGGCGAGTTAAAAAGGTTGTATTTGTGTACGGTTTTAATTCAGAATCCTAACTTTTTGATTCTTGATGAACCAACAAACGATTTGGATATTGTGACCTTAAATGTTCTAGAAAGTTTCCTTTTGGATTATCCTGGATGTTTGCTTGTGGTGTCGCACGACCGTTATTTTATGGATAAGATTGTGGATCATTTATTTGTTTTTAGAGGTGATGGTGTAATTGAAAATTTCCCGGGGAATTATTCTGATTTTAGAGCCTATGAAGACAGTGTTGATGTGGCTCAAAAGGAGGACAATAAATCGGAGAAGAAAGATTGGAAGCAAAACAATCCAACAGGAAATTTGACTTTCAACGAGCAAAAAGAATTTCAAAAAATTGAAAGAGAAATAAAGGATTTAGAATTGGATAAAGCCAAAATTGAGCAATTGTTTTCTGATGGAAAAGTGGCAGAAAACGATATTGAAAAAAAGGCAAACGAATTGAAAAATATCATTTCTAAAATGGAAGCGAAAGAAGAACGCTGGTTTGAGCTTTCGAGTAAAATGGAAAACTCTTAATTAAAGAATAAGAATTAAATAAGGATTTTAATCAACAGTAATTTATCCCCAACACTTCTAGCGGAACCGTTTAATGTGTTGGGGATTTTGTTTTTTAGAAATTTAAATATCGTTGAATAATAAATGATAGAAAAGTAATAAGTTTCATATTAGAAGACAAACTGCTACAACAACACATAATGTTTTAATAAAAATTGATGTAAATAAGAAAAAATCGTTTTATGTTCCTAGATTTACTTGGACGTATATTTATAAACAATTTTAAAATTTCAAAATGTTAAAAAAATTCACATTATCCGATAAACTTTTATTTATTTCGGCATTACTTTCTCTAGTTTTTTCAGAGATTTTATATTTTCAGGGGAACAAGGATCAAGCAATTTTTATTGGAATTTGGGTTCCGTCGATATTAGCATTTGGTATTTATTTGAAACTAATACAAAACAGCAAAGATGTCTAGCCTAATTCCATATTTTGCAGGACTAATCACGCTGTTATTTGGAATTGCATTTGCCATCGCACTTCAATCACCAAAAAAAGACAAGAAATAACTGCAAACCTATTTTGCAGTTTGTATAACAGAATAACTCAATTGCTCGGATTTATAGTCCGAGCTTTTTAATTTTATTGAAATCCAGAATTTCTTTTTGAAAAATATTTCACGAAGGTTCACGGAGAAAAAAATACGAAGTTCACAAAAAGTTTGAAACTATTGTTGTAAAAAAAATACTTTAGTTAAGATACAGATTTTCACAGAAAAAAATTGTAAAAAACCACAACAAAATCTAATTCTGTTGTGGTTTTTTTATCCGTTGCGAGTTTCCCATTTAGGCTCCCTCCTCTTCGGGGAGGGCTGGGGAGGGGATTTACCAAGCTATCGGATTATAATCTTTCAAGAATTTTCCGCACCAATGTTTCCCTGAATTAATTCCGTCAAACAAAGGATCCATAACGCGGGCAGCACCGTCAACAATGTCCAAAGGGGGCTGAAAATCTTGCTCTTCCTGTTTTCTATTGGCCAATTCGGCAGGGTCTTCGTCGGTTACCCAACCCGTATCTACGGCATTCATGAAAATTCCGTCTTTTGCCAAAGTTCCAGCGGCGGTGTGGGTTAACATATTCAAGGCCGCTTTCGCCATGTTCGTGTGTGGGTGGCGGTCTTCCTTGAAATCACGGTAAAACTTCCCTTCCATTGCCGAAACGTTGATGATGTGTTTTTTTCCTGTATGGTCTTTTTTCATCACTTCCGAAAGGCGGTTGCACAACACAAAAGGCGCTACCGAATTTACCAATTGCACTTCAATCATTTCGGTGGTTTCTATTTGTCCTAATTTCAATCGCCAACTGTTCGTTTTTCTCAAATCAACTTGTTGCAAATCGGCATCCAATTCTCCTTCAGGGAAAACTTCGGTTGCCACCAATGCCTTATCGAATGAATACGGAATTTGAGATAATTTGGCGGAAGCCCGCAAACCAATTCCCGGTTCGGGTCCGTGCCAAGTTACAGGCATATTTTCATTGGATGAAAATCCGGTAGTTAGCACTTTTAATTCATCAAGACAATTGGCGTGATCCAATAATAAATTTTGAGCATTTATAGGTAAAGTAGTTATCGGTCGCTCTTCGTTTTCCATTAAATGGGTATAAAATCCAGCAGGTCTTCGCACCGTTTGAGCGGCATTATTAATAAGAATATCCAAACGGCCGTATTTTTGCTCTATAAAATTACAGAAAATTTCCACACTCGGAATATGTCGTAAATCCAATCCGTGAATTTTCAGGCGGTCTCCCCAATCCATAAAATCGTCTTCTTTCGCAAATCGCAAAGCCGAATCCACAGGAAAACGAGTCGTTGCAATTACGGTTGCTCCACCACGCAAAAGCATCAAACTAATATGGTATCCGATTTTTAATCGAGAACCTGTTATCACTGCGATTTGCCCATTCACATCGGCCGTTTGAAAACGTTTGGCATAATTAAAGTCGCCACAATCTGGACACATCGTATCGTAAAAATGATGCATCTTGGTAAATTCCGTTTTGCATACATAGCAATTTCGAGGAGTCTCTAATTCGCGTTGTTCCTTGTTAGATAGCTCGTTAATGGCCAACAATTTAGGTGCAATAAAAACACTTGCTTCTCGGGCATGTCGAATTCCAGTTTCCTTTCGAGCGGTTCTATCTTTCTTTTCTAATTTGCGTTTGGCAGCTAATTTTCCATCTTTTATTCTGCGTGAAAATTCGTCACGATCAGGGCGAGAAAATTGTCCAGCAGCTTTAATCAAAGCAGTTCTTTGGGCTGTAGGAATATCAAATATTTGGTTGGTATCTGAAACTAATTGAGACAAAACAGCAATGCATTGGTCAATTTCTTCAGATGTTATTGCTTTTGTATGCGCTAATTCTTCGTTCACTTTCATAATAAAACGGCATTACTTTTTGTGATAATACCAAGACCGCAAAGATAGTTTTTTTTGAGGCACAAAGGAAAAAGGGTCAAAAGCACAACGGTTTAATCGTGGATTTGTTTATTTGTTAGATCTAAGAGGATTTAAAAACCTACCTGATATACGAACCGCATTAACAAATTAACTGAAATCTTAGTATCTTCGCACCTACTTTGCCTCAACCTTATGCTATTCCAAATAAAATCATACCTTCAAGTCCTTTGGAACTCCAAGAATGAGCATGGTGTACACTCGCCATTTGTATTTCTTTTGGTGACAAAATGTTTTTATGCTAAAACAGAAATGAAACCCTATTTCTCTAACTTTCAAATCGAAACAAAGAAAGAAAAACTATTAAATCGGGTGTTCCATT
>CALPQA020000176.1 GCA_943325595.2 Auritidibacter sp. Marseille-P8566 | reverse complement strand
TTTAAATAAAAATAAAATGAGTACTTTAAAAATTGCAATTCAAAAATCAGGTCGTTTAAATGAAGATAGTATCCAAATTCTTAAGGATTGTGGTATTGCTATCAACAATGGAAATGACCAACTTAAAGCCGAAGCTACTAATTTTTCCCTTGAGGTTTTGTATCTACGGAATTCAGATATTCCTCAATATCTAATCGATGGAGTTGTTGATGCAGCCATTGTTGGAGATAATTTATTACTAGAAAAAGCCAAGAATATTCAAGTAATTGAAAAATTAGGTTTTTCTAAATGCAAAGTTTCCATTGCAGTTCCAAAAGCATTTGAATACAATTCTATTCAGGATTTAGAAGGCTTGCGAATTGCAACTTCTTATCCCAATACTGTCAAAGATTATTTTTCCTCAAAAGGAGTACAAGTTGAATTACACCAAATATCGGGTTCTGTAGAAATTGCCCCAAACATTGGACTTTCAGATGCTATTGTTGATATCGTTTCAAGTGGTAGTACCTTATTCAAAAACAATTTGAAAGAAGTTGAAGTAATTTTTAAAAGTGAAGCTGTGGTTGCGGTTTCTCCTAAAATATCTGCTGCTGCAAAAGTAATTCTTGATAAGCTACAATTCAGAATGCAATCGGTTTTAAAAGCCCGAAATTCAAAATATATTTTGATGAATGTCCCAAATGATAAAATTGAAATAATCAGTAAAATTCTACCCGTTTTAAAAAGTCCTACCGTAATGCCTTTGGCAGAAAAAGGGTGGAGTAGCATTCATTCTGTAATTAATGAAGATTTATTTTGGGATGTTATCGATGAATTAAAAGCTGCTGGTGCCGAAGGAATTCTTGTTTGTCCAATTGAAAAAATGGTGCTTTAAATACCCTTTAATTAACTTTTAAATATAAAAAATGAACATAATAATAAATCCAGCTGAAGCTACTTGGGAGTCTATTTTACAAAGACCGACTTCAAATTATGCAGACTTAGAGGAAATTGTATCTCAAATATTCAAAGAAGTTCAAACGAAAGGAGATGTTGCAGTTTCTAAATATACATCACTATTTGATGGAATTACAGTAGATGACACTTTAGTAAGCGACCAAGAAATTGCACTTTCTACAAATGAAATTTCGGATGAATTGAAAGCGGCAATAAATTTGGCTAAAGCCAATATCGAGAAATTTCACAAAGCGCAGATTTCACAAAAAATTGAAGTAGAAACTACAGAAGGCGTGGTTTGCTGGCAAGAAAAAAGGCCCATTCAGAAAATTGGATTGTATATTCCTGGAGGAACTGCCCCTTTATTTTCAACGGTATTAATGTTAGCTATTCCTGCAAAAATTGCGAATTGTAAAGAAATAATAATTTGTTCGCCACCAAATAAAAAAGGAGAAATTCATCCATCAATTTTGTACACCGCACAATTATGCGGCATTACCAAAATTTATAAAGTTGGAGGAATTCAAGCCATTGCTGCTATGACATTTGGAACTGCAACTATTCCAAAGGTTTATAAAATTTTTGGTCCTGGGAATCAATTTGTAACAGTTGCAAAACAAAAAGCCACCCAATTTGGAGTAGCAATTGACATGCCTGCTGGACCTTCGGAATTGTTAATTGTAGCAGATGAAAGTGCTAATAGTTCCTTTATTGCGTCAGATTTATTGAGTCAAGCAGAACATGGAACCGACAGTCAAGTGCTATTAGTTACAACTTCAAAAACGATTTTATATGAAGTAGAAGCTGAAATTAGCAAGCAAATTCAAAATTTACCAAGAAAGGCGATTGCCGAACAAGCGATTGCAAATTCAAAATTAATATACGTTGAAAATGATGCGTTAGCTTTGGCTTTAATAAATGAATATGGTCCCGAACATTTAATCATTTGTTGCGAGAATGAACGTTTTTATGTTGATGTAATTGAGAATGCGGGTTCTGTTTTTATTGGAAATTTCACTCCAGAAAGCGCGGGAGATTATGCATCGGGAACCAATCATACATTACCAACAAATGGATTTGCAAAGAATTATTCGGGTGTAAATTTAGATAGTTTTCAAAAGGCAATGACGTTTCAAAAAATATCAGAAAAAGGAATTCAAAATATTGGTAAGGCAATTGAAATCATGGCAGATGCAGAAGGATTACAAGCTCACAAAATGGCAGTTTCCCTGAGATTAGAACTTATAAAAAACACTTCAAAAAGGCAATAAATGAACACTTTTGATATAGATAATTTAGTTAGAAAAAACATTCAAAATATGAAACCGTATTCTTCTGCAAGGGATGAATTTAAGGATTTTAATACGAAAATGATTTTTCTTGATGCCAATGAAAATCCATTTGAAAATGGAGTTAATCGGTATCCAGACCCACAACAAAACAGCGTTAAATTGGCTTTAGCCAAATTAAAAAAAGTAAGTGTAAATCAGATTTTATTGGGAAATGGAAGCGATGAAGTTTTAGATTTATTATTTAGAGCTTTTTGCGAACCTAATAAAGATAACATAATTACTTTGCCACCAACTTATGGGATGTATGGTGTTTTAGCGGATTTAAACGCCATTGAAAACAGAGAAATTGTATTGAATTCTGATTTTCAACCCGATATAAAGTCTATTTTAGGAAGTGTTGATGCCAATACCAAAATGATTTTTTTATGTTCTCCAAATAATCCAACAGGAAACTCTTTTTCTGAATCCACAATTTCAGAATTACTTGAAAATTTCAATGGAATAATCATTTTAGATGAGGCGTATATTGACTTTTCAGAAAGAGAAAGTTGGCTATCAAAAATCGTTAAGTATCCAAATTTGGTTATCACTCAAACCTTATCAAAGGCATTCGGTATGGCTGGAATTCGCGTTGGTATTTTGTATGCATCAGTTTCAATTATTGCAATTGTAAACAAGATAAAACCACCTTATAATATTAATGTTTTGTCTCAGAAAAAAGCAGTAGAAAGAATCATGGATTCGGAAAATAATAGTCTTGAAATCAAAACAATTTTAGACAATAAAAGGAATTTAATTGTGCATTTATCTAAAATTAATTTTATAGAAAAAATATTTCCATCAGATGCTAATTTTGTTTTAATAAAAGTAGATGATGCATTAAAAAGGTACGAACAACTTATTGAATTTGGTATCGTTATTCGGAATCGAACGACTCAATTATTATGTGAAAATTGTTTGCGTATTACAATCGGAACTAAATTAGAAAATGAAAAATTAATTAACGTTTTACAGACTTTATAATGGCAAAAAAAATATTATTTATCGACAGAGACGGCACGATTGTTCTTGAGCCGAATGATTATCAATTAGATAGTTTAGAAAAATTGGAATTTTATCCTAATGTATTTCAATATTTAGGTAAAATAGTAAAAGAAATGGATTTTGAATTGGTTTTGGTTACCAATCAAGATGGCTTAGGAACGAACAGTTTTCCTGAAAAGGACTTTTGGCCAACACAAAATTTCATACTGAATGCTTTCGCAAATGAAGGAATTGAATTCGATAAAATTTTTATTGACAGTAGTTTCCCTGAGGAAAATTCTCCTAATAGAAAACCTCGAACCGGAATGTTAACAAAATACATTAACAATTCTGATTATGATTTAGAAAATTCGATTGTAATTGGCGACAGGATTACGGATTTAGAATTGGCTAAAAACTTGGGTTGCAAAGCTATTTTCATTAATAAAAATGATAATTTAGGGAGTAACGAATCTAAAATAGAGATTGAGGAAATTAAAAAAAGTATTGCTTTAGAAACTGTTTCTTGGAAGGTCATTTATGAATATTTAAAGCTAGAAAATAGAACTTCTGAAATATATCGAAAAACAAATGAAACCGATATTTTCATCAAACTTGATTTGGATGGTACTGGAAAAAGTGCAATTGATACAGGAATTGCTTTTTTCGACCACATGTTAGATCAAATCGCACGACACGGGCAAATAGATTTAGAAATCAATGTAAAAGGAGATTTGCAAGTAGACGAACATCATACAATTGAAGACACAGCGATTGCTTTGGGAGAAGTTTTTTCTAAAGCTCTGGGTTCGAAATTGGGAATTGAGCGCTACGGATTTTGTTTACCAATGGACGATTGTTTGGCTCAAGTAGCCTTGGATTTTGGAGGTAGAAATTGGTTGGTTTGGGATGCCGATTTCAAACGTGAAAAAATTGGTGAAATGCCAACAGAAATGTTTCTGCATTTTTTCAAATCATTCTCGGACGGTGCAAAAGCGAATATTAATATTAAAGCAGAGGGATTTAATGAGCATCACAAAATTGAAGCCATTTTTAAAGCATTTGCAAAAGCAATAAAAGCCGCTGTAAAACGGGATACCGAAAAACTCATTTTACCTTCTACAAAAGGTTTACTGTAAATAAATCAATATTAAAAGATGAAAATAGTAATATTAAATTACGGAGCAGGAAATATCCAAAGTATACAATTCTCCCTAAATAGATTGGGTTTTGAAGGCGTTTTAAGTAACAATCATCAAGAAATTTTGTCGGCTGACAAAGTTATTTTTCCGGGTGTTGGCGAAGCAAGTTCGGCAATGAAAAAATTAAAAGAAAGTGGTTTAGACCAATTGATTCCTAAGCTAAAGCAGCCTGTTTTGGGAATTTGCCTTGGAATGCAATTGATGTGTGCCCATTCTGAAGAAGGAAATACGGAAGGATTAGGAATATTTGATGTCAATGTGATAAAATTCTCCTCCAAAGTTAAAGTACCACAAATGGGTTGGAATACTATTTATAATTTAAAATCGGATTTGTTTGATGGCATTTCTGAAAATGAATACATGTATTTGGTGCACAGTTTTTATGTTCCAAATTCTGAAAATTCAATTGCGAATACAAATTATGAAGTTGAATATTGTTCCGCTTTACAAAAAAATAATTTTTATGGGGTACAATTTCACCCTGAAAAAAGTGGAAAATTCGGAGAACAAATTCTAAGTAATTTTTTAAAAATAGTATAAGATGAGAATTATTCCTGCAATAGATATTATAGATGGTAAATGTGTCCGACTTTCAAAAGGTGATTATTCTACAAAAATAATTTACAATGAAAATCCATTGGAAGTCGCTAAATCTTTTGAAAACCATGGAATTGAATATTTACATTTGGTTGATTTAGACGGAGCCAAATCAAATAGAATTGTAAATTATAAAATTATAGAACAAATTGCTTCTAAGACGAAATTGAAAATAGATTTTGGTGGCGGTTTAAAATCGGATTTAGATGTTAGAATTGCTTTTGAATCTGGTGCAACCCAAATTACTGGCGGAAGTATTGCAATAAAAAACAGTGAATTATTTGAAGAATGGATTGCTTTTT
>CALPQA020000175.1 GCA_943325595.2 Auritidibacter sp. Marseille-P8566 | reverse complement strand
TTGAGATTGAACTTATTCCATTCAATAAACTAGACAAATGGTCATTTACCAAAAATAATAATGAAATTGTTCACGACTCTGGAAAATTCTTTAGAATCGAAGGTTTAAGAATAAACACAAATTTTGGAGAAAAAATATCTTGGGATCAACCAATAATCAACCAACCAGAAATTGGTATCTTGGGAATTATTACTAAAAAAATTAATGGAACGCGTTATTTTCTTATGCAAACCAAGATGGAACCGGGAAACGTCAATATATTGCAAATTTCCCCAACTCTTCAAGCCACCAAAAGCAATTTTACAAAAGTACACAAAGGAAAATCCCCAGATTATCTAGAATATTTTGTTGACCGCAGTAAATCAACTATACTTATTGATCAGTTGCAAACTGAGCAAGGTGCAAGATTTTTTAAAAAGAGAAATCGAAACATGGTAGTGGAAATTTCAGAAGATATTAAAGTCCTTGAAGATTATAAATGGCTTACGTTGGGTGAAATAAAAAAACTGCTTTCTCACGATAATATTATTAATATGGATGCTCGATCCGTAATATCAACAATCCCTTTAATCGACGATGCTATAATAAATAAATTTAGGGATAAACATCTTTCGGGAAAAGAAACTATAACAATTAACGGAATACAGATCCTAGGTTTAGGATTAGATATTTTAAAATCAATTTGCGAAACCAAAAATCAGTATCAAACTGAAGATGGCCTACTCTCATGGATTACTCAACAAAAAGTTGATTTCGAAATCGATACAAAAAAAATTCCACTATCAGATCTTAAGGAATGGAAAATTAGTGAAGATAAAATATTTCAATCGGATAGGTTTTTCAGTGTAATAGGGGTTAAAGTAGCAACAGGTACTCGTGAGGTCTCTAGCTGGACACAACCTTTAGTTTTCGATAAAAACATTGGCCTACTAGGTTTTATAACAATGAAAATCGATGGAATTCTTCATTTTCTTGTCCAAGCAAAAGTAGAAGCAGGAAACATTGATAAGGTTGAATTATCTCCAACTGTTTCCTGTTCAAATTTTCCTTTTGTGTTGAGCAGTAATAAAAAAATACCTTTTATAGAATATTTTTATAAGGAAAATATTGAAAAAATTCATTTTGATAGTATTCAATCTGAAGAGGGAGGTAGATTTTATCAATTGCAAAATAGAAATATGATAATAGAGATTAATTCTGTAAAAGTTTTAGAGTTACCAAGTAATTATACATGGATGACCTTAAATCAAATTATGTATTTCATGAAATTTGGAATGTTTAATATTGAAGCTCGAAGTATTATTTCATGTTTAAGTTTTATTTAAAATAGAAAAATGAAACATATATTATTTATTGGATATTCTAATTTATTAAGAAGACGAATTTTACCTATATTAAGTCAAACTAATTTCACTAGTATTTCTATTGCAAAACACGAATCTCAAAATTGGGAAAATGATCAAATAGGCTACACAAAATTTAATAATTTTGAAGATGCATTTAATGATTGTAAAGCGGATATTGTATATATTTCAACTATAAACAGTTCACATTACGAATTGGCACTTAAGGCGTTAAATAATGGTTTCAATGTAATTGTAGATAAGCCATCTACATTATGTTATAATGACACAAAACACTTAGTAGAAGTAGCAAAATCTAAGAAAGTGCTTATTTGTGAGTCTACTGTCTATTTAAATCATCCTCAATTCTTTTTGATAAACGAATTTTTATCTAACAGGAATTTTAAAATTAAACATATTACTATTCACTTTTCCTTTCCGCCTCTGAATCAAGATAATTTCAGATACAAAAAAAATGCTGGTGGCGGAGCAATATTTGACACAGGACCTTATGTAGCTTCTATAGGCAGGTATTTTTTTAATGAAGTTCCTTCAAAAGCCTCAGTCAATGTACTTGGTTCAAATTCAGAAGTTGAAACTGCATATTCAGTTTTATTAAAATATTCGGAAGGAAGATCAATAATGGCATTTTGTAGTTTTTGTACTGAATATATTAATAGAATTAATATATTGGGGGATCATTTTTTAATTGATTTAGATAGAGTATTTACAATTCCTGATGATTGTGAAAATAAATTAATTATACGTTCAAGAAATGAATCTGAAACAATTATTGCAAAAAAAGGGAATTCTTTTTTACTGTTTCTAAATGAAATTAATGAAGCTTTAGATTCGAAAAACTACAATCATTTTTATCAAAACATGTTAATAGACTCGGAAACAATTCAAAAATTAATTAATAATAAATAATAAAATTATGGCAATAAAAGTTTGGGATTACATAAAAGAATATCAAGAAGAGAAGAAGGAAATACTTGCTTCAATAGAAGAAGTATTCGAATCAGGTTGGTTAATCCTAGGTTCAAAAGTAAAAACATTTGAAACGCAATATTCTGAATATTGTGGAGTAAAATATTCTGTCGGAGTTGACAATGGTACTAATGCAATTCTTTTAGCATTGAAAGCAGCGAATATTGGAGAAGGAGATGAGGTGATTACGGTTTCTAATACCGCAATACCTACAATATCTGCTATTGTTAGCGCTGGTGCAACTCCTGTTTTTGTAGACATTTTGGAAGACTCGTATTTAATTGATACTTCAAAAATAGAAAAATTAATTAATTCTCGTACAAAGTGTATTTTGCCAGTTCATTTGTATGGCCAATGTGCAGAAATGGATAATATTCTTTCTATTGCTAAAAAATACAATTTAGTTGTTATTGAGGATTGCGCTCAAAGCCATGGTGCAAAGTATAAAGGGAAAATAGCTGGTTCAATGGGGGATTTATCAACTACCTCATTTTATCCAACTAAGATTCTTGGCACATATGGGGATGGGGGCATAGTGAGTACAAACAATGAAGTTTTATATAATAAACTTCTTCGTTTACGGTTTTACGGGGCAGAAAAAACATATTATGCTATTGAACATGGATATAATTCTCGCCTAGATGAAATTCATGCCGCTATATTACTAACTAAGCTTCCAAAACTAAATAATTATATTGCCAGAAGAAGAGAATTAGCAAATAACTATAATATTCTACTTAAAGATTCAGGACTAATATTGCCAAAAGAAATGTTAACAGGGGAACATGCATATTACATTTATGTGGTTCGACATAAAAAAAGAGATATCATTTTGGAACAATTAAAAAAAAGCGACATATTGTTAAATATTAGTTATCCTTGGCCAATTCATACAATGACTGGTTACAAATACCTAGGGTATAAAGAGGGAGATTTACAAATTACAGAACATATGGCGCAAGAAATATTTTCACTTCCATTATATCCCTCGTTAACCAATGAAGAACAAATATACACTTGTGATAAAATAATTGAAATAATAAATAATTTGTAAATGAAAATATTATTATTTGGAGAATATTCAGGACTCTTTAATTCTCTAAAAGCAGGACTAATAGCTCTTGGGCATGATGTTTTTATGGCATCAAATGGCGATTATTATAGAAATTTCCCATCTGATTATAGATGGGACTCAAAATTAAAGATTGCTAAAAATGAAAAAATAAACAATATTATTGGAATCATTAATTTCTTTAGTAATAAAAAATTATTTATTGGGTATGATGTTGTATTAATTATATCTCCATACCAATTTTCACAATACTCATTACCAAATAGATTAATATATAATTATTTGATAAATAATAATAAAAAAGTATTTTTAAGTGGAGCGGGTATTACTGCAAATCTTTTTGATTATTGGTATGAAAGAAAAGAAGAAAAGTACTATAAATACATGGTTGGCTATCTCGAAAAATCAAAGGACCCCAAAGATTGTAGGTACTATAAAAACAAATCGATGTTGAATTGGGAAAAGGAATTATTTAATAAGATAGATGGATACATTCCAATTTGGTATGAGTATGCTCAACCATTTAGAGAAGTTCCTAATATTTCAAAATCAGTTTGTATACCAATAAACTTGAATGATTTTGAGTACAAACCTAATATTGTAAAAGATAAAATTGTATTTTTTCACGGCCTTTCCAGACCAAATAAAGGAGGTGAATATATAATAGGAGCATTTGATAAATTAAGGGAAAAATATAAAAATGAAGCAGAATTTATTTGTAAGGGTAATCTTCCAATTGATGAGTATTTGAATTTATTAGACAGAACGAATGTTGTTTTAGATGATGCCAATAGTTATTCATTAGGGATGAATGCTCTTTTTTCTATGGCAAAAGGGAAAATAGTAATGGGTGGTGCGGAGCCTATTGCTAATAAAGAACTTAATTATTCATATAATCCTGCATACAACCTTTTTCCAAACATAGACCAAATTTCTGACTGTATTGAAGATGTTATAAAAAGAAAAGCAGAAATTGAAAATATGGGTTTACTTTCTCGAAAATTTGTTGAAGAACATCACGATTGTATAGAAGTTGCTAGAAAGTACATTCAAATTTGGGAGAATAATTAATAAATTAAAATAAATAAAATTAAAATAATGAATAATAAACCCTTAAATACAAAAGCTCGAGTAATAGCAATATACTTGCCCCAATATTATCCTATTCCAGAAAATGATGACACTTGGGGAAAAGGTTTTACAGAATGGGCAAATGTAACAAAAGCAAAACCGCTTTTTAAAGGGCATTATCAACCCCGATTGCCGGCTGATTTAGGATTCTATGATCTTCGAGTGCCAGAAGTAAGAATAGCTCAAGCTGACATGGCTCGAGATGCTGGAGTGGAGGGATTTATGTATTGGCATTATTGGTTTGGAAATGGAAAAAGATTATTGGAAAGACCATTCAATGAAGTATTAAGCAGTGGAACTCCAGATTTCCCTTTTTGTTTAGGTTGGGCGAATCATTCATGGACTACTAAGACTTGGACTACAATGTCGCAGTTTCAAAACAATAAAATGATTGCAGAACAACTATATCCTGGAGAACAAGATTATATTAATCACTTTAACGAAATGTTGCCAGCTTTTAAAGATAGTCGCTATATTACAGTTAATGACGAGCCAATTTTTCTGATTTATGATCCATTAGCTATTCCTAATGCTTCAAGATTTATAAAATTATGGAAAGATCTAGCAATAATAAATGGATTAAAGGGAATCCATTTTATTGGTTTATCAAGCGGACGGATTGAAAATAATGACAAAATAATAGATATAGGATTTGATGCAATTGTCCCAGGTAGTCTTTGGCATGCGGAATCAAAGACAAAAGGAAAATTTAGGAAACTTTTCGAGCATAAAATAAGAGAAAAATTCAATTTTATGCCACTTGATAAATATAACTATAAGGATATTATTAATCATATAGTTACTAAATATGACTATTTGGATAATGCATAT
>CALPQA020000174.1 GCA_943325595.2 Auritidibacter sp. Marseille-P8566 | reverse complement strand
TTCACCATTCTATATTCAGACAAAGTTTCAAAAGTAGGGCCTTGCAAACCTAAATAAACACCTTCTTGTACTTCAATATTCAAATTTCGAGCTAATTCTTTGGCCTTAACAATCATGTTTTTAGAATACGGTTCACTCATATTTACAAAACGAGGACCAAAACGTTCGTCGTTTTTGCCACGCAAAGGGTGCTCTGGCATCATGTTGACATGGTCTTTGATAATTACAATTGAACCCACTTTGTAATTGGGATTTACACCTCCCGAAGCATTAGAAACAATAACTTTATCAATCCCTAAAAACTTCATTACACGCACAGGAAAAGTAACTTCCTTCATAGAATAGCCTTCATAAAAATGAAAACGTCCTTGCATTGCTACCACTTTTTTGGTTCCTATAGTTCCAAAAACCAAAGCGCCTTTATGACCTTCTACTGTCGAAACTGGGAAATTTGGAATCTCTGAATACGGCAATGTGAATTCAACTTGAATATCCTCAGTAAAACCTCCTAATCCTGAGCCTAAAATCACTCCATATTCTGGTGCAAAATTGACTTTTGATTTAATATAACTTACCGTTTCTTGTACTTGATTCCACATAATTTGTAATGATTTTATCAAAATTTTCCCCTTCAAAAAGAAATTTGCTTTGGATTGGCAAATAATAAAGTTGTTCTTTCGGAATACGTCCTTTTAATCTAACGTAGTCTTTTTCTGTGGTAATTATGATGTTGTTATTGGCTTTATTTATAATATCTAAAATGTCATTTTCCGTAAAATGATGGTGGTCTGGAAAAGCCAAACATTCTTCATTTTTATTAAGTAAATATCGGAAAAAAGATTGAGGTTTTGCGATTCCAGCCAATAGTAATTTATCAACATTTTCAATTTCTAAAACGCTTCGTTTTCCATTTTCAGAATATACAAAATCGTCATAGGCAATAGTGGTGAAAAAGAGTTGCTGATTAGATTCTACATCCAACTTATTAGCAATTTCAATCCGAGATTCTTTTGATAAATCAGAAGGACATTTGGTAACAACTATAACATTTGCTCTTTTTGCTCCACTCCTACTTTCTCTTAAATTTCCTGTTGGAAGCTGAAAATCATCGCAATACAAATCATTAAAAGAAGTCAACAAAATATAAAATCCTGCTTTTACTTTGCGATGTTGAAAGGCATCATCCAATAAAATTACTTCCGGATTTGAAGATTGGGAGAGCAATTGTTCGATTCCATTTTTACGATTGGCATCTACAGCGACTTGAATATTCGGAAATTTTGAATAAAACTGAAAGGGTTCATCTCCAATTGTAGTTGCATCGGAATTGGCATTAGCCAAAATAAAACCTTTGGATTTTCTTTTATAACCCCGACTTAAAGTGGCTATTTTATATTTATGAGATAATAATCGGATTAAATATTCTATTTGAGGCGTTTTTCCAGTGCCGCCAACACTTAAATTCCCAACAACAATAACAGGTAAATCAAATGAAAAGGATTTAAAAATACCTTTGTTATATAAGAAATTTCGAAATGAAGTTATTCCTTTATATAAAAGTGCCAGTGGCAATACTATTTTTCGCAAAAAGTTCATTGTACGAAAGTATACTATTTTATCTTTATAAAAAAGTTGAATTGTTTTTTCGTTAATTTGTATAATCAAAAAACCACTAAAAAAGTAACCCGTGATAACAATCAAAGAAATAATTTCAGTTCTTGAAGAAATGGCTCCGATTGCCTACGCCGAAGATTTTGACAATGTAGGATTATTAGTAGGAAATCAAGAATCAAAAGCCACTGGTGTATTAGTTTGTCACGATGCATTGGAAACTGTGATTGATGAAGCAATAGCTAAAAAATGCAACTTGGTAGTGTGTTTTCATCCTATATTATTTTCAGGATTGAAAAAAATTACTGGAAAAAATTATGTGGAACGTTCCATAATTAAAGCTATCAAAAACGACATTGCAATTTATGCGGTTCATACAGCTTTGGACAATCATCCTGAAGGGGTGAATAAAATTTTCGGAAATGCATTAGGTTTAATAAATACTAAAATCCTAGTCCCAAAAGAAAATTTCATTCGGAAATTAGTCACTTTTACTATTCCAGAAAACGCCGATAAAGTTCGGAATGCTCTTTTTGATGCGGGTGCGGGAACAATTGGAAACTACGAAAATTGTAGTTTTAGTTCTAAGGGTGTTGGAACTTATATGGGAAATGAACACAGCAATCCCGAAATTGGCGAACGCTTTGAATTCGTAGAGGCGGAAGAAATCAAGATTGAAGTTACTTTTGAAAAACAATTGGAATCTAAAATTCTAAAGGCGCTTTTTGAAAGTCATGTATATGAAGAAGTGGCTTATGAAATCATAGCATTACAAAACAAACATCAAAATATTGGTTTAGGATTGATTGGAGAATTGGAAAATCCAATGGATGAAAAGGAATTTATGCTTTTTGTAAAAGATAAAATGCAATGCGAAGGCATTCGTCATTCGGAATTTATTGGGAAGCCTATTAAAAAAGTTGCCCTTCTTGGAGGTGCGGGAAGTTTTGCCATAAAAAATGCAATTGCTGCTGGTGCAAATGTTTTTTTAACCGCCGATTTAAAGTACCACCAGTTTTATGAAGCCGAAAATCGAATAATATTAGCCGATATAGGTCATTTTGAGAGCGAAAGGTATACAAAAAATTATATTGTTGATTATCTTAGAAAAAAAATCCTTAATTTTGCAATTATTTTATCGGAAGAAAATACAAATCCAGTTAAGTACTTATAAATTATTATGGCGAATACGAAAGAACTAAGTGTAGAAGACAAATTAAGAGCATTGTACGATTTACAATTAATCGATACGAGAATTGACGAAATCAGAAATGTTAGAGGAGAACTTCCTTTAGAAGTTGAAGATTTAGAAGATGAAGTTGCTGGTTTAAGCACTCGTTTAGATAAACTTAAAAATGATTTAGCAGTTATTGAAGAACTTATCAAAGCTAAAAAAATTGCAATTGACGAACACAGTGAGTCAATGAAAAAATATACAAAACAACAAGAAACTGTTCGTAACAATAGAGAATTTAACTCTTTAACTAAAGAAATTGAATTCCAAGAGCTTGAAATTCAATTGGCTGAAAAGCAAATTAAAGAAATGAAAGCTTCTATCGAACACAAAAAAGAAGTGATTTCTCAATCAAAAGAAAAATTAGAAGTTAAATCTACTCACTTGAAACACAAAAAGGCAGAATTGAATTCAATTATGTCTGAAACTGCAAAAGAAGAAGGTTTCTTATCTGAAAAATCAGCAGAATACCAAGCTTTAATCGAAGAACGTTTATTAGCAGCTTACACAAGAATTAGAACTAGCGTTCGAAATGGTTTGGCTGTAGTTTCTATCGAAAGAGGAGCATCAGCAGGATCTTTCTTTACAATTCCACCTCAAACACAAGTGGAAATTGCGTCAAGAAAAAAAATCATCACCGACGAACACTCAGGAAGAATCCTAGTGGATAGTTCGCTAGCGGAAGAGGAAAGAGAAAAAATGGAAAAGTTGTTTTCTAAATTTTAATTATATGAAGCCACGCTAATCACGTGGCTTTTTTATTATGAAGAAAATCAATTATTTCCTGCTCACAAAATCCATAGGTTTATACGTTAATATTTTGAGTTTCATTTCTCCAAAGAAAGCAACTCAAATAGCGTATGATTTATTTAGCATTCCCCGAAAAGGAAAAATTGCTTTAGATTCAATTCCAGAAATTCTGCAAGATGCCGAGGCAATAGCTTTTGAATTTGAAGGAAATACCATTCAAACGTATACTTGGAAAGGCGATGAAACTGTAATTTTCTTAATTCACGGTTGGGAAAGTAATTCGGCTCGATGGAAAAAAGCACTTCCTTTTTTATTAAAAACGGGAAACACAATTGTTGCCATTGATGCTCCAGCCCACGGATTGTCCAGCGGAAAAGATTTCAATGTTCCAAAATATGCCGAATTTATTAATCATATTGCTCAAAAATTTAAGCCACAAATTTTAATTGGCCATTCTATTGGTGGAAAAGCGTGTTTGTATTACCAATCGCTTTATCAAAATCCTTCAATTCAGAAGATGGTTATTCTTGGAGCACCATCAGATTTCTTGGTCATTCTTAAAAACTATATTAAGTTATTAAGTTTGAATTCTATTATATATAAAGGATTAGAAACCTATTATTTAGAAAATTACAACCTCAATATCAAGGAATTTTCAGGAAGGTTTTTTTCTTCCAAAATAAGCATAAAAGGATTGATAGCTCACGATATTGACGATGCAGTGGTAGCTTATTCAGAAGGCGAGAAAAACGCAACGGCATGGAACGACGCTCTTTTTATTACTACAAAAGGGATTGGACACAGCATGAATGATTCCGATTTATATCAAAAAATAAGTGTGTTTTTAGCAGAAGACTAACATTTGAAGTCTAAAAAATTTACTTTCTTAAATAAACAAAACCACAAATAAGATAATACGCGATTTTCTAATTAACTTTGCACCATGGAAGAAAATCTAAAGCGTCTCAATAAATTTATAGGAGAAACGGGATATTGTTCACGTCGAGAGGCCGACAAACTAATCGACGAAGGTCGGGTGACAATTAACGGTGTAGTTCCAGAATTAGGTACAAAAGTTTCTAATGCTGATGAAGTTCGAATTGACGGAAAATTAATCCGGGAACAACGAGAAAAACCAGTCTATTTAGCTTTCAATAAACCTGTTGGAATCGAATGCACCACCAATCTAGATGTTCGTAATAATATTGTAGACTATATCAATTATCCCAAACGTATTTTCCCAATTGGAAGATTGGATAAAGCCAGTGAAGGGTTGATTTTTATGACAAATGACGGTGATATTGTAAATAAAATACTACGTGCTAGAAACAATCACGAAAAGGAATATACAGTAACGGTCAACAAACCTATTACTCCTCAATTCATTGAAAGAATGGGAAATGGAATTCCTATTTTAGATACGGTAACTCGAAAATGTAAGGTTGAACAAATCAGTCAATTTATTTTTAAAATCGTATTGACACAAGGCTTAAACCGTCAAATCCGTAGAATGTCGGAATATTTAGGATATGATGTTGTGGCGTTAAAACGAATTCGGATTATCAATATTTCTTTAGATATTCCAGTGGGTCGATTTCGTGATTTGACGGATGCAGAAATCCTTGAATTGAACCAACTTATTGAACCTTCAAGTAAAACCGAAGAAGCGAGTTTGCCGAAAATTGAACCCGTAAAACGAAGGACAGAATTTATAAAAAGAGACGATCCGAGATATAAAAAACGAGGAGATTATTAAATAAAAAAAGCCTTAAACATAATTT
>CALPQA020000173.1 GCA_943325595.2 Auritidibacter sp. Marseille-P8566 | reverse complement strand
TGCTGCATCTTTGTCTAAAGAAACACTAATGATGTTCAACCCTTTTGCATGAAACTCATTGTATAAAGCTACAACATTTGGGTTTTCAATACGACATGGATTGCACCATGATGCCCAAAAATCAACAATAGTAACTTTTCCTAAAGACGCTTTCAAAGAAACTGATTTTCCTTGAGTATCTGGAGCAGAAAATTCAGGAGCTGCAGTTCCTACTGCTGCAGGAGCTATTGAAACTACAGGTTTAGCTAACTTGTCTAATTTAGATTGGATAGATTTACCTGGTTTACATTTTTTTAATTCTGGATCAAAACTTGCAAATATTTTTTTAGCTCTAGCCAAATCAGCAGTTGGGTCGTTCAACATACTGTCAACAATCAAAGCAGAGAGTAAAGCTTTTGGGTTCGACTCAGCAAATTTCACGTAAAAATCCATTCCTTCTTTTTGAATCGCTTGGTATTGTTTTATTAGTTTATTAATAGAAACAGTATCTTTAGCTTCTTGAGCAGCTTTCATTTTTGCCATATTGGTGTTTTGAAAAGCCATCAATTTTTTCTGTGATTCTTTTTGGAATTTAATTACATCAACATTAAATTTAGAAAATACATCGTTGTTGAAAGTTCCTGAAAGTTTAGATTTCTGTAAACTGTCTTTGTCAACAATAACTTCGATATCACCATTTTCTAATACAAATGGTACTTTTCCTTGTAATGCTTCAACTTGCAATAACATTATTTCTGGCTCTTTTGCAGATCCTTTAATAGTAAATTTACCGTCTTTAACTTTTACAGTATCAATTGGTTTTAATTGTCCTGTTTCATCTTGTTTTTCAAGAACAACTGTTTTTCCATCAGCAATACCTTTTACAGTTCCAGAAATGATGTATTCATTAACTCCTGCTTTATTGCAAGAAAACAAAACTGCTACAACAGTAAGTAATAATAATATTCTTTTCATTTTAATTTTTTTTTGATTTTAGACTGCAAAAGTATTTAAAAAAATAATTGCTTTTGTCTTTTTGAAACTTAATTTTTTGTTATAGTTTATTTTAGTGTTGACGGACAAACAAAATGAGTCAAAGGAACATTGGTATTTCGAATGCCACTGATTCCTTTTTCAACATTGACTAAATTATGAAAACCTCTTGATTTTAATATCGAAGCCATAATAACCGAGCGATAACCACCCGCACAATGCAAATAGAAATCCTCATTTGCAGGAACAGATTTCAAATGTGAGTTGACAGTATCTAGCGGAATATTAATAGCGTTTTCAACGTGTTCTGCATCATACTCACTTGGTTTTCTTGCATCTACAATAATACTTTTATCTGATAATTCAGTTGCAAATTGCTCTGGAGTAATAGAATGGATGCTGTCAGTTTCAAAACCAGCGTTTTTCCAAGCAGCAATTCCACCTTCTAAATAGCCCAAAACATTGTCGAATCCCACTCTCGAAAGGCGTGTGATTGTTTCTTGTTCCATTCCTTCTGGGGCAATTAATAGCAAAGGTTGTTTGGTGTTCATAATTAAGGCACCAACCCAAGGAGCAAAATTTCCTTGTATTCCTATAAATATAGAACGCGGAACATGACTTTTTACGAAATCATTTTCATGGCGAACATCCAGAATTACAGCATCAGTATCATTTGCCAAAGCATTGAATTCTGAAGGTTTCAGTGGTTTAAAAGATTTTTCGATAACCGTATCTAAACTTTCATAACCTTGAATATTCATCATTACATTTTGTGGAAAATAGGCGGGAGGCAAGGTCAAACCTTCCAATACTTCTTTTGTGAATTCCTCCCGAGTCATATCGGCACGCAACGCATAATTGGTTTTCTTTTGGTTCCCCAAAGTGTCCGTAGTTTCTTTGCTCATGTTTTTTCCGCACGCACTTCCAGCACCATGACTTGGATAAACAATTAAATCATCCGATAAAGGCATGATTTTAGTACGCAACGAATCGTATAAATAAGACGCTAATTTTTCTTGAGTTAAATCTTTCACAAGTGATTGCGCCAAATCGGGACGACCTACATCTCCAATAAATAAGGTGTCACCGGTAATAATTCCGTGTCCTTTACCATTTTCATCAATTAGTAAATAACACGTACTTTCCATGGTGTGACCTGGAGTATGAAGTGTTTTTATAGTGTAGTTTCCCACTTTAAACTCTTGGTTATCGGCGGCTATAATGGCTTCAAATTCGGGTTTTGCCGTTGGGCCAAATACTATTTTAGCACCTGTTTTCTTTGCTAGATCAAGATGTCCTGAAACGAAATCGGCATGGAAATGCGTTTCAAAAATGTATTTAATTGTAGCATTGTCCGCCATTGCCTTATCAATATAAGGTTGCACTTCTCTAAGCGGATCAAATATAGCAGCTTCACCATTATTTTCTAGATAATAAGCAGCTTGTGCAATACAACCAGTATAAATTTGCTGAATTTTCATTGGATTTGAATTAGATTAAAATAATTGTTTTTTTATTTGATAGCAATCAATAAATTAGAAAATGAGTTCTTTGGTTAGAATGAAAATTGCCATAACCAGAACAAATACGCCAAAAAGCTTTTTAAGACTATTTTCGTTAAAAAACTTGCTCGTATAAATCCCTACAAAGATACCAAACATTGCAACAATAGTAAAGCGAAATAGGAAAAACCAATCGACATTTAAATTTTGTAAATCTCCCGAAAAGCCAATCAAAGAATTGAGCGCAATAATGAATAATGACGTACCTATGGCTTTTTTTATTGGCAATTTTGCAAAGTGAAACAGAGCAGGAATAATCAAAAAACCTCCGCCAGCACCAATAAGACCTATCAAAATACCCACACCAAAAATGCGTATCACTACCAGAACCGTGTTTTGCTTTTCGGCAGTGACATTCGCTTCAGTTATTTTTGATTTCCGAAGCATTGAAAGCGAGGCAAACAGCATTACGATGGCAAACAACACCATCAAAAAGGTATTTTTTGTAATTATAAGGGACTCATTTTGAAAAAGAATTTCAGGGATGGAATGGACAACGTATTTTCGTGTTAAATAAACGGCAATTATTGAAGGTAAGGCAAATAACAACCCTGTTTTAAAAACGACAATTCCTTTTCTAATGTTTATAAGGGTACCAAATGAAGAGGTTGAGCCAACAATAAATAGCGAATAAGCCGAAGCTACAATTGGGTTTAATCCTAGGATATAGACTAAAACAGGAACGGTTAAGATGGAACCACCGCCACCGGTAAGGCCTAATAAAATTCCAATCACTAAGGCACAAAAATATTCTAAGAATACTAGCATAATTGTAAATATTGTTGCTCAAATTTATGAAATAGTATCATTATAATCAGAATTCCTTAGATAATTCTTCAAATCTACATTTTTTATTCTCGGGATTGTCTTTTTGAAAAGGATTAAGTTACTGAAAAACAGTACTTCGCTTTACGATAATTGTAGTTTAAATAGGATTTAAACAGGAATTTGTTGACTCAAACAATGCAGGGTTCCAAATCCCCAAATCAAATCAATGGCATTAATCCCGATGATTTCTCTGTTTGGGAAACATTCTGCCAATATATTCAAAGCAATTCTGTCGTTAGCATCATTGAAAGTAGGAACCAAAACGCAGTTGTTCAAAATCAAGAAATTGGCATAGCTCGCAGGCAAAACCAATCCATCAAAAATAATGCGTTTCGGCATTGGCAATTCAATGATATTCAATGGTTTTCCATCTTCTAATTTAGCGTTTTGCAATCGTTTTAAGTTGTCTTGCAAAGGTTTATAGTTGCTGTCTTTTGCATCTGATTCTACGATAGTTACCACCGTATTTTCATTTACAAAGCGACATAAATCATCAATATGACCATGGGTATCGTCGCCTTCAATTCCGTTTCCTAACCAAATAACATTCGTAATTCCAAGGTATTCCTTAAAAACAGCTTCGTAATCTGCTTTCGTGAAATTGGCATTCCGAACTTGAATTGTGGGATGCATCAAACATTCTTCCGAAGTAATAAGCGTTCCTTTTCCGTTGGTTTCAATCGCACCACCTTCAACAATTACAGGCTTTCCATTGTAAGTCACTTGCGTTAATGGAAGTTGCAGCGCCTCGGCAACTTTTGAAGGAACAAATTTATCTAGCTGAAAGTTTTTGTATTTTGCCCAACCGTTAAAGTTGAAATTCAATGCTTCTCTTTTGCTACCATTTTTTACAATAATGGGACCTGAATCGCGCATCCAACTTCGATTGGTTTTATGAATAATAAACGTTACAGCTTTCAAATTAACTGTAGCAATTTCAAGCATTCCGATGACTTTTTCTTTCAGATTTTCATCGGCAACTACCAAAACAACTTCTTCAAAAGTGGTTACTTTTTTGATAAATTCTACAAAAGCCCATTGAATTGCGCCGTATTTTCCTGGCCAATCGTTGCCATTATGAGGAAAACAAAGCAAAATTCCTTGTTGGTTTTCCCATTCTGCTGGAAATCTTCTTGAATTTGTCATTAGTCGATGGCTCTTTTTGTAAGATCTCCAAAAGCATCAATTCTTCTATCTCGAAGAAACGGCCAATTCTGACGTACATTTTCTTGTAGATTCAAATCCACTTCTGCAATCAGGATTTCTTCTTTATCGTGGGAGGCTTGTGCCAATATTTCACCTTGTGGTCCCGCAATAAACGAAGAACCCCAAAATTGAATTCCCGAAGTATTTGGGAGGTATTGTTCTAATCCAATTCTGTTGGCAGCTGCAACATAAACGCCATTTGCTACAGCGTGTCCCTTCATAACATTCATCCAAGCCCCGTGTTGATTTTCGCCGTATTGCTCTTTTTCCAATGGATGCCAACCAATTGCTGTTGGATAAAACAATACTTCAGCTCCTTGCAGGGCCGTTAATCGAGCCGCTTCAGGAAACCATTGATCCCAACAAATTAGTGTCCCAATTTTTCCTTTATTCGTAGGAAAAGCTTTGAAACCCAAGTCACCAGGCGTAAAGTAGAATTTTTCATAAAAATGAGGATCATCTGGAATGTGCATTTTGCGGTACAATCCTGCTTCCGATCCATCTGTATCAATAATATAAGCACTGTTGTGGTAAATACCCGCCATTCTTTTTTCGAAAAAAGGAACAATAATAACCACGGCCAATTCTTTTGCTAAAGCACTAAAAGCAATGAATGAAGTACTGTAAAGCGGTTCTGCCAAGGCAAAATTATCAACATCCTCACTTTGACAAAAATAATGACTGCTGTACAATTCAGGCAATGAAATAACTTCGGCACCCATTTTTGCTGCCTCTCGAACCCAAGACAAACATTTTTTAAGGTTGTTCTCCGCAACATCATTCAAATTCAATTGAATAACCGCTATTTTGTAT
>CALPQA020000172.1 GCA_943325595.2 Auritidibacter sp. Marseille-P8566 | reverse complement strand
TATGGAAATAATGATCAAACTGTTTTAGAAATTGATTTGAATTAGTTTGTGGGCACGAGCGAGACGCTCGCGCGAGCAAAGGAAAAAATCTTCGGAAGACAATCTGCCTTGGTAAAAATTACTACTGCTTCCCTACTAGCGCGAGCGTCTCGCTCGTGCCCACAAAGAAAGAAATGAAATAATAGTGAATTGCATGCTGAGATTGCCACGTTCCTCGCAATGACATTCTAACACAATTACGGATGCGACAACTAATTGCCCAAGAAACTAGTAAACATTTAGAATCTGAAATAAATTCAGATTGACAAAGCATAAAGAGTTTTTGTCTTGCTGAACTTGTTTCAGCATCTAAAAACACCTGAAATAAATTCAAATGAACAAAATTTGCAGTTGAAATTCAGCAACTGAAAAGACCTAACTAGCACAATAAAATGTTGTTAGAAAACACGAAACATAGTTTTTAAAATTATTTTAGCTCGGAGTCGTTTTTATCCTATAATTTTCATTAAATTTAAACTTTCAATTAAAGGTTTTAACTATGAATCTCAATCGTGCTTTAATACACCCTCCCAATCTATCGAAAGAAAAGTCATTGAAAACTTTGGTTGAAAACAGAACGGTTTATTCCTTGAATCACTGCGAATTAAATCTTTTTGAAACGTACGAATCATCGCAATTGGTTCCGCTAAAATTCAATGATTTGGTGGTTACCAGCATGCTTAGAGGTAAAAAAGTAATGCATCTTTTTGACGATCCTAGTTTTGAATATTTGCCTGGCGAAACCGTCGTTATTCCTTCGAATGTAGAAATGAAAATCGATTTTCCCGAAGCTACTTTCAATAATCCTACACAATGTTTGGCATTGGCAATTGAGCAAACAAAAATTAACGACACACTTCACTTTCTAAACGAGCGCTATCCAAAAGAAGGAAACAAGCACTTTTGGCAGTTGAACTATAAGAATTACTATTTTTATAATAATGTAGAATTGGCATCTACCATCAATAAATTGATAAAAGAATGCATGAGCACTTCGATTACAAAAGATGCTTTGGCCGATTTAACCTTACAGGAATTACTCATTCGGATCATACAAACCCAAACCGCAAAAGCTATCGATGATGGAAGTTTTTCGGATCCAAACAATCCAATTACACCCGTTATTGAGTTCATAAGACTGAATTTGAAGGAAAATATCAGCATGAAACATTTGAGCGAAAAAGCATGTATGAGCACGACTTCTTTTTATCGGTTTTTCAAAAAAGAATTGGGTATGAGCCCAATAGAATTTGTAATAAATGAGAAACTAAAATGTGCCAAACAACTCCTGAAAAATCCAAAAATCCAAATTAACGAAGTGTGTTATTTGTCTGGATTTGAAGACAGCAATTACTTTATTCGGTTGTTCAAAAAGCACGAAGGAATTACACCCAAACAATACCAATTGTTGTATGTAAACTAGGTTATTCGATAAAGGTTAATGGTGTTAAATCCAATTCTTCCTCGGGCGTAAAAATTCTATATTCAATTCGGAATGTCTTTTTTAAAGGCGTTTCTAACGAAAATCCCCCTACTCCAAAGGCATCCAATACATCCAAAGTAAAATGGGCATGCTTCCAATATTCGAATAAATCTTTATCGACCCAAAATTCTGTGTTTTCAATTGTGCCAATGCAAACATCGCCCAACCGCTGGTAGAATCCTCCTTTTTCAAAACACTGTGGCTGCGTTCCTTCGCAACATCCACCCGCTTGATAAAACATCAAATCTCCGTGTTTTTCTTGCAAAATCTTTATTAATTCTATTGCTTTTTCTGTAGCGTCAATTCTTTTTATCATCTGTTTTTGTATTTAAAATAAATCGCTATGGACTTGAAGCCCTAATGTTTCGTTGGTAGTCTAAAAATTTGTAAAGTTAAATTGCTAATCGGTAAAAATTAGCCACAGATTCACAGATCAAAAATGATTTAAAAATCTGTGAATCTGTGGCAAAAAAAATATTTTTAGATGCTTAAACGAGACGTAGTAAAAGTGCATCTTTTTAAACTATGTTTTGAAACCAATAAAACCCGACAAATCATAGAATCTGCCAGGTTTAAAGTTACTTTTTATTTTACTATTTTCTAAAAGAAACCTAATTTCTTTTTGTCGTAAGAAATCAACATGTTTTTTGTTTGACGGTAATGACCCAACATCATTTTATGGTTTTCACGACCAATTCCTGATTGTTTGTATCCTCCAAAAGGAGCGCCTGCTGGGTAAGAATGGTATTGGTTAATCCAAACACGACCCGCTTGAATCGCTCTAGGAATTTGATAAATTTCGTGTGCATCACGAGTCCAAACTCCCGCTCCCAAACCATACATTGTATCATTTGCAATAGCAATAGCCTCTTCGGTAGTTTTGAAAGTGGTTACAGCCAATACAGGTCCGAAAATTTCTTCTTGAAAAATACGCATTTTATTATTTCCTTTGAAAAGCGTTGGTTTGATGTAATAACCTCCTGCAAGATCTCCATCTTGGTGGTTTTCTTCACCTCCAATTAGCACTTCGGCACCTTCTTCTTTTCCTAATTTGATATAAGAAAGAATTTTTTCTTTTTGAACCAAAGAAGTTTGCGCTCCCATCATGGTTGTTCTGTCCAATGGATTTCCCATTTTGATAGCCGCTGTTCTTTCGATAACTTTAGCAATGAATTTATCATAAATATCTTCATGAACCAATAATCGAGAAGGACAAGTACACACTTCACCTTGATTTAAAGCAAATAAAACGGCACCTTCAATGGCTTTATCAAAGAAATCATCGTCAGCATCACCAACCGATTTCATGAAAATATTTGGAGATTTACCTCCTAATTCTAAAGTTACAGGAATAATATTTTCAGTAGCATATTGCATTACCAAACGCCCTGTAGGTGTAGAACCTGTAAATGCAGCTTTGGATACTTTTTTGTTAGTTACCAACGCTCTTCCTAGTTCAGCACCAAATCCGTTCACGATATTTACAACTCCTGGAGGAAGAATATCTCCGATTAATTCCATCAATACTAAGATAGAAATTGGAGTACTTTCTGCTGGTTTCAAAACGACTGTATTTCCTGCGGCAAGTGCTGGAGCTAGTTTCCAAACTGCCATTAAGATTGGGAAATTCCAAGGAATAATTTGAGCAATAACTCCCAATGGTTCACTTAAGGCTATAGAAACGGTTTGGTCGTCTAGTTCCGTAATGGAACTTTCTTCGGCACGAATTACACTTGCAAAATACCTGAAATGGTCAATTGCCAAAGGAATATCTGCTGCTAAAGTTTCGCGAATCGCTTTTCCATTATCAATAGTTTCAACGGTGGCAATGTATTCTAAATTGTCTTCAATAACTTGAGCAATTTTGTTCAATAAATTACTACGCTCTGTTGATGATGTTTTTCCCCACGTTTGAAAAGCTTCATATGCTGTATCAACAGCAAAATCGATATCAACTTTCGTTGAATGTGCCGCTCTTGTGAATACTTTTCCATCAATTGGAGAAACTACGTCAAAATATTGTCCACCGATTGGTGCAACAAATTTTCCACCTATATAATTATCGTATTTTGCCTTAAATTCAGGTCTTTGTGCTATGTTACTCATAATAATGTGATTTTAATTTTACCAAATGTAGTTTCCTACATGTCAACAAAATAGCACAAATCGTTCAACTTGTAGCACAAAATTTACATATATGTTTTTTTAACCTTTATTTATTAAGTATTTCACATGTAACATAACGTTAAATTATCAAATTCTTATTTTATAAACTTATGAGCCTAAGTTGTTTTTATATGAAAAAAGCAAAAAAATTGTTTCTTACTACAAGTAGCAATCCTTATATTTGCATTCTTATTAAAATTTACAAATGAAAATATCATACAACTGGTTAAAACAATTCATCAAAACCGATTTAACATCAGAAGATACTGCAGCGATACTAACCGATTTAGGATTGGAAGTAGAAGGTGTTGAAAAGTTTGAAAGTTTAAAAGGTGGTTTAGAAGGCGTTGTAATTGGTCATGTTTTGACTTGTGTTCAACATACAAATGCCGATAAATTGAAGGTTACTACTGTAGATATTGGCACAGGAACACCAATTCAGATTGTTTGTGGTGCTTCAAATGTTGCTGCGGGACAAAAAGTACCTGTTGCTACTATTGGAACTAAATTATACGATAAAGAGGGTGCTGCCTTTGAAATCAAAAAAGGTAAAATTAGAGGTGAAGAAAGTCACGGAATGATTTGCGCTGAAGATGAATTAGGTCTTGGCGACAGTCACGAAGGCATTATGATTCTTGACGAAAAATTAGTTCCTGGAACACCAGCTTCAAAGGTATTCAATATAGAAACAGACGAAGTTTTCGAAATTGGATTAACACCAAACCGTGCAGATGCAATGAGCCACTGGGGAGTTGCAAGAGATTTACGCGCTGGATTAATTCAAAAAAGCGGAAGCCATTCAGAATTAATTACCCCATCGGTAAACAAATTTAAAGTAGAAAAAAGAACCCTTAAAATTGATGTTAAGGTTGAAGATACAAAATTAGCACCAAGATATTGTGGCGTTACCATTTCTGGAATAACAGTAAAACCATCACCTAAATGGTTAAAAAACAGATTGAAAGCCATTGGATTAACTCCAAAAAATAATATTGTAGACGTTACCAATTATGTGCTACACGAATTAGGACAACCGTTACACGCTTTTGATTCAGCAAAAATTAATGGCAAAATAATTGTAAAAACAGTTGCTTCAGGAACTAAATTCACAACCTTAGATGGTGTTGAAAGAAGTTTACACGAAGAAGATTTGATGATTTGTGACGAAAAAGGACCACTTTGTATCGCAGGAGTTTTTGGAGGACAAAATTCAGGTGTTTCAGAAAATACCAATGCAATCTTCTTAGAAAGTGCTTATTTCAATCCTGTATCGGTTCGTAAAACAGCCAAAAGACATACACTAAGTACCGATGCTTCTTTTAGATTCGAAAGAGGAATTGATCCTATCATAACAGAATATGCTTTGAAAAGAGCTGCAATTTTAATTCAAGAAGTGGCGGGTGGCGAAATAACATCAGATATTATCGACGTTTATCAGAAGAAAATTGAAGATTTTTCGGTGGTATTAAACTATAATAATGTATCGAAAATTATAGGTCAAGAAATTCCTAAAGAAACTATTAAGAGACTCCTTGTTTCATTAGACATCAAAGTAACTAGTGTTTCAGATTCAAGTTTAGGACTTGTGATTCCTGCTTACCGTGTGGATGTTCAAAGGGAAATTGATGTAATTGAAGAGTTATTGCGCGTTTATGGTTATAACAATATCAATTTCACTAAGAAATTAAACGCTACGGTATC
>CALPQA020000171.1 GCA_943325595.2 Auritidibacter sp. Marseille-P8566 | reverse complement strand
TACTTTGATGCCAGGCGTGGGTTGTGGCGGAACTCCAATTTTAGGAATGGATGTTTGGGAACACGCTTATTATTTGCATTATCAAAACAGAAGACCCGATTATATTGAGTCGTTTTTCAACTTGATTAATTGGGTTGAAGTTTCAAGAAGATACGCTTTAGAGAAATAAAACGCTGAATCCCAAAGGGGAAATTGGTAAAACAGGCAAGAAAAAAGAGGTAATACTCTTTTTTCTTGCCTGTTTTTTTTATAAAAAAAAGGCGGAATGTTACTTCCGCCTTTTCCCCCCAAATCTACCTATAACTTTACCTACTAATGCTATGGTTCACCAAATATATATCGACAAATACGCTTTGAAAAGTAAATTAGATAAAGTGTAAATAAAACCGTTTAAGTGCGATTTCGGCTACAAATTAATGAAATTAAATAGCCACTGATTTACTGATTTAAAAAAAATACTTTTGGCTAGAAAACCTTACACTTTAAAACTAAAAAGGACGGAATATTACTTCCGTCCTTTTTGCCCCAAATCTACCATTAACTTTACCTACTATTGCTATGGTTTACCAAATGTATAATGACAGTTGTATTTTTTAAAATAAATCTGTTGAAGTGCAAATAAAACCGATTAAGTACGATTTCGGCTACAAATTTGAATGAATTGTAAATTGCCACTGATTCACTGGTTTTAAAAAAAAATACTGTTGGCTAAAAAACCTTATGCTTTAAAAATAAAAAGGACGGAATGTTACTTCCGTCCTTTTTGCCCCAAATCTACCATTAACTTTACCTACTATTGCTATGGTTCACCAAATATATAATGGTAAATACGTTTCGGAAAGTAAATCTGTTGAAGTGTAAATAAAATCGTTTAAGTACGATTTTGACTACAAATTAATAGGCTCTTGCATCTTTTCCTTCATAGAAATTCATGAACGCTCGGTTTACCACTCGGTTTCCACCAGGAGTTGGATAATCACCTGTGAAATACCAATCTCCCAAGTTTTTAGGACAAGCGATATGTAAATTTTCAACTGTTTGAAATATAATTTTAACTTCTGCTTTTACAGAAACATCGGTAAGCATTATGGCTATTTTATCTGAAATTTCTTGTGGATGAAAAGGTGCATAAATTTCTGTAACGAAGTTTATTACTTCACTGTCTTTTAGATTTTCTTGCGCTTTACATTTCAAATAAACCGATTCTACGATATGATATAGATTTCGTTCTTTAATTAATTCTAATGCCGCTTGAAAAGCAACTAACCCTTCTAGTTTTGCCATATCGATTCCGTAACAATCAGGATAACGGATTTGCGGTGCCGATGAAACTACGACGATGCTTTTCGGATGTAGTCGGTCCATCATTTTGATGATACTCATTTTTAGAGTAGTTCCACGAACAATACTGTCGTCTATAATAACCAAGTTGTCTGTAGGTTTAATAACGCCATAGGTCACATCATAAATATGGGCAACCAAGTCGTTTCTACTGCTATCTTCGGTAATAAATGTTCGAAGTTTAGCATCTTTAATGGCTACTTTTTCGGTTCTAATTTTCACAGAAAGTAATTCTTGTAAAGAATCTTTTGTTAGTGTATTCCGATTTTCAAGGATATAATTATTTTTCCGTTGGTTCAGGAAATCTTGAGCAGCTTCAACAATTCCGTAGAACGATGTTTCGGCAGTATTAGGAATATAGGAGAAAACGGTGTTGTCAGTATCATTGTCGATGGCTTCCAAGACGGCAGGCAAAATCAATTTACCAAGGGTTTTTCGCTCTTGGTATATTTCGGCGTCACTTCCTCTTGAGAAATAAATTCTTTCAAAAGAGCAGGCTTTTTTAACTGTAGGAACTAATATTTCTTCCTCAGTTACTTTTCCGTTTTTCTTTATGATTAAAGCATTTCCAGGTTTCAATTCCTGAACTTTTTCAAAGTCGACATTGAAAACTGTTTGAATAACTGGTCGTTCCGAAGCTACCACAACAATTTCATCATCTTGATAAAAATAAGCGGGACGAATTCCAGCTGGATCTCTAAAAACGAAGGCGTCACCGTGGCCTAAAAGCCCAGCCATTGCATATCCGCCATCCCACCCTTTTGAGGCGCGACGCAAAATTTTTGCAATTTCTAATTTTTCGGCAATTACTGGTGATGCTTCTCTTTTTGAAAGTCCGTTATTTTTACATTCTTGGTATAAATCCGTTACCTCATCGTCAAGAAAGTGGCCTATTTTTTCCATTACCGTTACAGTATCTGCCATTTCTTTTGGGTGTTGCCCCAATTCTACCAAACTATTGAAAAGTTCTTTAACATTGGTCATGTTGAAATTCCCAGCAATAATTAAATTTCGGTGCATCCAATTGTTTTGACGTAAGAAGGGATGAACACTTTCGATACTATTTTTACCAAAAGTCCCGTACCGAACGTGTCCTAAAAAAACCTCTCCGATGTAGGGAATGTGTTTCTTTTGAAGTGCAACATTATTGGTATATTCTGGATGCGATGCCAATTCATCGTTGATTCTTTCATTGATTTGAGAAAACACATCTTGAATGGCTTGAGGGTCGTTAGACCGAACGCGGCTGATGTATCTTTCGCCTGCTTCCATGTCTAATTTTATACTTGCAAAACCAGCTCCATCTTGGCCACGGTTGTGTTGTTTTTCCATTAAGAGATACATTTTTTGGATACCATAAAAGGCCGTTCCGTATTTCTCTTTGTAAAACTCAAGCGGTTTTAAAAGTCTTAAATATGCTATTCCACATTCGTGTTGTAATGCGTCGCTCATTGTAATTGTTATTTTGTAGTGTTGTTGTTTTGCTTTGCCACAGATTCACAGATTAAAAAATTAATTAACTATTTCAGAATCTGCCATTATTCTCAATATCTTTATTTTTTGAAGCTTTGCTTCGGTTTTTTATACCACAGATTAAAATGATTTACACAGATTACAAGCTCGTGAAAATATAATTTTATTTATAAAAATTAGAAATAAAAAATTTGGAAATCTGCCGTTTTTTTTAATAAAAAAGCCCCGAAATTTCGAGGCGTAAATTTATTGTATTTCTATATCAAATTGTGTTAAAGATTTAAATTGTTTCAGTCTATCAGTTACTTCGTCGCTTTTAAGTCCAACCATTCTTTCTGTTCCGAATTTCTCCACGCAAAAAGAAGCAAGATTGGAACCATAGATGATGGCGTTTTTCATATTCTCAAAAGACACATTTTCACTTTGTGTGATGTATCCTGCAAATCCGCCTGCAAAAGTATCTCCTGCACCTGTTGGATCAAAAACTTCTTCTAATGGCAATGCTGGAGCAAAGAAAACTTCTTTATTATGAAATAAAAGTGCTCCGTGTTCTCCTTTTTTGATAACCACATATTTTGGTCCCATTGTATGGATTTTTGCAGCCGCTTTCACTAAGGAATATTCGCCAGACAATTGACGGGCTTCTTCATCGTTGATTGTAATTACGTCGATGCATTTTATCACGTTTAATAAATCTTCTAAAGCACAATCCATCCAGAAATTCATCGTGTCTAAAACCACTAATTTCGGTTTTACCTCCATTTGGTCTAAAACGCTACTTTGAACTATCGGATGCAAGTTTCCAAGCATTACAACATCGGCGTTTTTAAAATTTTGAGGTACTTTTGGTTGAAAATCAGCCAATACATTCAATTGGGTATCTAGGGTATCTCTTGAATTCAAATCGTTATGGTAACGGCCACTCCAAAAGAATGTTTTTCCGCCTTTTACGATTTCAAGTCCTGAGATATCAATATTTCTATCCGTTAATAAATCTAGATATTCTTGTGGAAAATCGTCTCCAACTACAGAAACAATAGCCGATTGAAGGTTAAAATGTGAAGCCGAAAGCCCGATGTAGGTTCCTGCACCGCCTAAGATTTTATCTGTTTTCCCGAAAGGAGTTTCAATAGCGTCGAAAGCAACCGTTCCAACTATCAATAATTTATTCATTTTTATGTCATTGTGAGATCGGAAATAATCTCAAATTAAGGGGCAAAGATAGTTTATACGAATGAAAGTTGCAAAGGTTAAGCAACGCAAAGTTTTCACAAAAGTTTGGCGTCTTCTTTCTCATAAAAAGCATCTACCGAAAGTGTTTTTTGCATTGATGCCATAACGGCCAATTCGTCGCAACGTTCGTTTTGTGGGTGGTTGTTGTGTCCTTTTATCCATTTGAAATCAACCTTGTGTTTTCTGTAAATTATCAGAAACCGTTTCCACAAATCAGCATTCTTTCTGTCGGCGAACCCTTTTTTTTCCCAACCCAAAACCCATTTTTTCATTACAGAATCTACTACATATTTAGAATCGGAAACTACCAAAACTTTCATGTTTGGGTTTTTTAGTTTCTCGAGTCCAACAATTACGGCCAATAACTCCATTCTATTATTGGTAGTATGACGAAAACCTTCGTAGAATTCCTTTTTGTGAGGCGTTCCCACCAATTCCATTACAACGCCATATCCGCCTGGACCCGGGTTTCCCTTGGCAGCGCCATCGGTATAAATGTGTACGTCGTGTTCCAATTTATTAAATGGTTTTGGATGTTAGGTCTTGGTTTATAAGTTTTTCTATTATTTCTGGAAAGAAGCGTTGTTCTAATTCGTGAACTTTGGCGGCCACGCTTTCTGGGGTTTCATCGGTTGATAAAGGTACGCTTTTTTGAAAAATGATATTTCCTTCGTCGTAATTTTCATTTACAAAATGAATGGTGATACCCGTTTCTACTTCTTTATTTTCTATAACTGCTCGGTGAACATTCATTCCGTACATCCCTTTTCCTCCAAATTTTGGTAATAGTGCTGGGTGAATGTTGATTATTTTATCTGGAAAGGATTGAATAATATTTTGTGGGAATTTCAATAAAAATCCAGCCAAAACAATTAAATCAGGTTGAATATTTTTTAATTTTTGTAGTACTTTATCCCCAGAAAAATCTTCTTTGGAGAAAACTTCGGAAGAAATATTGTGTTTTTTTGCCCTTTCTAAGAC
This sequence comes from Auritidibacter sp. Marseille-P8566, assembly GCA_943325595.2. The sequence continues at coordinate 373 of CALPQA020000171.1, read as the reverse complement.
TTTTGCATTTTCATTGTTAGAAAAAATACATGCCACTTCGGCAAAACGACTTTTACTAAAATGAACCGCAATGTTTTCAGCATTTGTCCCCGAACCAGAAGCGAAAATAACAATTTTTTTCATTTTAGACTTTTTAATATCACGCAAAAAAAAGAATAAAAAACGATAATAAATAGAAATTTGAGTTCTTTATTAAAATATTTTTTTAATTTCGTCGTCTTATTTATTAACTAAAAGGTGGAATTAAAATAAAGTTTTTTATTTTTGCCAACAAATTAAATTTTAAAATTAAAGATTATGTCAGACATTGCATCAAGAGTAAAAGCGATTATCGTAGACAAATTAGGCGTTGACGAAAACGAAGTTGTAACAG
>CALPQA020000170.1 GCA_943325595.2 Auritidibacter sp. Marseille-P8566 | reverse complement strand
TTCAATTTGATTTTGTCAGACAAACGTGCTAAAGCAACTGTTCAATATATAATTTCTAAAGGCGTTGAAGCTGCTAGAATTTCTGGAAAAGGTTACGGCGAAACAGAACCAAAAGTTGACTGTAAAGAAAATTGTACTGAAGAAGAATATGCACAAAACAGACGTTCAGAATTCTTAATTGTGAAATAAAGTATAATAAACATATTTACAAAAAATGCCCAAAAGAAATTTTGGGCATTTTTTTTGTGAAATTATAAGATAAAAAATTTAGATTACTTTATAAATACCTTGAATCACTTTCCATTATTGTCCCACAATTAGTGCACGTTCTTAGCTTTTCAGATGTATAAAAATTTTGATAATGGGGTAAAAAATCTTTTTCAATATCATGCAATTCAAAGTAAACTTCGTGAAGTTTGTGGTTGCATTTTTCACAATGCCAAAGCAAACCATCCGTATAGCCTTTTCCAGCTCTTTTCCGCTCAATTACTAATCCAATTGACCCTTCAGAACGTATAGGAGAATGTGGGATTTTAGCGGAGTGTAAATACATGTCACCTGCATGAAGTTCCATTTCTTTTCGAAGACCATCTTCTTGAATAATAACTTTAATAGTACCTTCAAGTTGGTAAAATAATTCTTCTGTTTCGTTGTAATGATAATCCTTTCTTGCGTTCGGACCTGCCACAATCATAACAATGTAATCTTCGGAATCTACATAAATATTTTTATTTCCAACAGGAGGTTTTAGAAGATGACGGTTTTCGTCAATCCATTTATTGAGATTAAAAGGTTTTAAAACACCCATAACATTTTTTTTAGATACTAATTTACAAAAAAAAGGGTTAGTATGAACCAACCCTTTCAGTTATTATTTAACCTCTTTAATCAAATAGATATAAACAGGGAAGTGGTCGCTAAAACCTGGTTCGGCTGGAGAATTTCTCTTTGGATACCCTTTGTATTGTCCTGCGGTTTCAATTAGAAAAGATTTGTTATAAATTCCCGCTTTCCAATATCTGAATGAGGAATAATCCGTTTTTATTAAAGATTCTGAAACCATGATTTGATCAAAAATATCTCCAGAGTCTCTATAAAATAAAGAAGCATTCCCTTTTCTAGCCATTTCTTCGAAAGGATTGTATACACCAAATTCTTTTACATCTTCTTTTTTAAGTTTTGCGCCAACTCCTTCTTTAACACTTTTATTGTAACTTCCATCATTTAAATCTCCCATACTAATTATCTTAGCATTTGGATTTGATTTATATACAGAATCCATAATTTTTCTATCCAATCTACCGGCGGCTTCTCTAAAAGGACTGCTCTTTTTTTCGCCACCAGAGCGAGAAGGCCAGTGGTTTACCATAATATTTATTTCTTCACCGTCTAAAAGACCTGTTACTAAAAGCACATCTCTTGTGTATACTCTTGTGTCTATTAAAGTTGTTTCCGCAACGTCGTCAGTTTTTTCTTCAACTTCAATTTTTTCTTTTTTGTTAGTTTTGGCCTCGTCTCTGTAAATTAATAAGGGAACATTTACAGAACTAGTAGGTTTGAAAAACTTTTTTTGGTATAACAGAGCAACGTCGATTCCTCTTTTGTCAGGAGAATCATAATGCACAATACCATAATCTTTTCCTGCGAATTGATAGTTTTTTACCAAATCCTCTAGTACACCTCTGTTTTCAACTTCACAAACTCCAATAAGAACAGGAGATTCATTTTGTTTGTCGCTCGTGCCTATCTGTGGTAAAACACGCCCTAAATTATCCAATTTTTGTTTGTATTTTTTTAAAGTCCAACCTTTTTGAGGCAAGTATTCTTCGTCAAAATTGGGGCCATTGATGGTGTCAAAAAGATTTTCAAGATTGTAGAAAGCTACAGTGTGTACTTTATATTTTTTTTCCTGAGCTATAGAAGCAATTGAAGAAAGCGAAATGAATAGTACTACTAAAAAGAGTTTAATTTTCATAAATAGGTAAGTTTGTTTTTTCCCAATGTTAAACTTTTGGGATACAAATGTAAAATATTATTACTTACACATTTACTTTATAGGGTTAAGAAATTCATTTTTGTTCACTATTTTTGAAATACACCCTAAAAGCGTATAAAATTTCTCATTTTTTTGTTTTTTTAATACTATAAGAACATTGAAAAACAATGGTTTATGTGTTTTTGTGTTAATTTAAGGTCATGTTTAACATAAGTTTTTAATGAATGAAGAAATATTTAATTATTTCTTGTAAATTTGCTCCCCCCTTACTACTTTAAATTTATAAAAATTAAGGGGACTAACCTTAATTCTATTTATGAAAAAACTTGTTATTAGTACATTATTTGTAATGCAAGTGTTTTTTGTTTTTGCACAAGGGCCTACTGGAATTTCCGGAAAGGTATTGGATGCAAAATCACAAAAACCATTACAAAATGTAGTTGCTACAATTCAAAACACAAATCTTACACAGCTTACAGATGCTGATGGAAAGTTTTCATTTGAAAAAGTAACTGTGGGAAATCAATTATTGCAAATTAGAAGTACGGGTTTTAAAGACCAATTACTTCCAGTTGAAGTAGTTGCAGGGAAAATGATTGATCTTGGCGTTGTTTCGCTTCAAGAAGATCAAAGCTTTGAACAACAATCTAGTTTAGTGACAATCACAGAGAGTGATTTATCAGATGACAACAGCGGTTCAGAAAATACGTCAAGTTTGCTTCAAGCTTCAAGAGATGTATTTCAACAATCAGCGGCTTTCAATTGGGGGCAAGCTCGTTTCAGAATCCGTGGTTTAGACAGCGAGTATTCTAATACCATGATTAATGGTGTTTCAATGAATAAAGCTAGTGATGGAAGACCACAATGGAGTAATTGGGGTGGATTGAATGATGCTACAAGAAATCAAGAATTTACAGTAGGTTCAGGTCCTTCAGATTACACTTTTGGTGGAGTCCTAGGAACACAAGAAATCAATACACGTGCTTCAATATTCAGACCAGGTTCAAGAATTTCTGCTTCAGGTACAAATACAAATTATACGGGAAGATTAATGGGAACTATCGTTTCTGGAATGGATAAATACGGATGGGCTTATGTTATTTCAGCAGGAAGACGTTGGGCAACCGAAGGTTATTTTGACGGAACAAACTATGCAGCAAATTCGTTTTTTGCAAGTGTTGAGAAAAAAATTAACGACCACCACAGTTTGAATTTTACCTCTATTTATGCTCAAAATAGTAGAGCAAAAAACTCGCCTACTTCTGATGAAGTTGCAAGTTTAGCAGGAACAAAATACAATTCCTATTGGGGATGGCAAGATGGAGAAAAAAGAAATTCTAGAGTTAAAAATGTAGAAGAGCCAATTTTCATGTTAAGCCACTATTGGAAAATAAATGCTAAAAACAAATTAAATACTAATGTTACCTACCAATTTGGAGAAATTGGAAACAGTAGAATTGATTTTCAAGGAGCCAATAGCCCTGATCCAACATATTATAGAAATTTGCCAAGTTACTGGACTTCAATTTATGCAGCTGATGCAGGCGAAAATTCTGGAGCGTTTACCCCAGACTATGCAAATGGCGCTATTTCTAGAGCCAATTTTATTGCAAACCCACAAATGGACTGGAATGCAATGTATAGAGCCAATTCAACAGCAGTTTTAGATGCGAATGGCAATGAAATTGGTCGTACTCCATCAGAAAGTAAATATGTTTTATACGAAGACAGAACTGACGATAAAACGTTTACAGCAAATACCATTTTGAACTCTCAAATCAATGACAATATTGTTTTGAATGCAGGTGCAACCTATAGAAAATTACAATCAGCCAATTTCCAAGTACTTTTAGACTTGTTAGGTGGAACGCATTTCAATGATATAGATACTTTTGGAGCAACTACAGATCAACAACAATCTGATTTGAACAATCCAAACAGACAAGTTCTAAAAAATGATAAATACGGTTACAATTACAATATGTTTGCAGATGTAATCGATGCTTTTACACAATTCAAATTTACATACAAAAAAGTAGATTTCTATTTGGCTCAATCTTTTACAAGTTCTACATACCAAAGAGAAGGTTTGTATAAAAACGGATATTATCCAACAAATTCTTTCGGTAAAAGCGATAAAACAACTTTTGAAAACTTTGGTTTTAAAGGGGGTTTGACCTATAAAATTACAGGTAAACATTACTTGAATTTTAATGCGGCACACATGTCAAAAGCACCATCTTTGAGAAATACGTATCCAAATGCTCGTTTGAACAATAATATTGTAAACGGAATTGAAAGTGAAAATATTTCAAGTGCTGATGCAAGTTATGTATTTAGAGGTCCAAAAATTAAAGCTAAAGCAACTGTTTATTATTCAAAAATTAAAAATGCTACGGAAACCTCTTTCTATTATGCAGATGGTATTTTTGGAAATGATGACGCAACAGATACAAATGATAGTAATGCTTTCGTAAGTGAAACTGTAACAGATATTAGCAAGAAAAACATTGGAGCAGAACTTGGTTTTGAATACCAAATTACTTCAACTATCAAGTTAACAGCTGCTGCTGCTTACGGTCAATATACTTACGACAACAATCCTACGGTTTTAATTACAAATGATGCAAGAGCAACATTGGATAATACAAACCCAGTAAAAGATTTTGGTACTGCAACAATGAAAAACTACAGACAAGCGGGTATGCCACAACAAGCCTATTCATTTGGAGTAGAATACAGAGATCCTAAATTTTGGAATATTGGAGCAAATATTAATTATTTAGCTGACAATTATTTGGACATTTCTCCAATTATGAGAACAAGCAATTTCTTTATCAATCCAGCAACAGGATTTAATTTCCCTGAAGCAACAATTGAAAGAGGAAGAGAATTATTGAAACAAGAAAAGTTTGATCCAATTTCTTTGTTGAACATTATCGGAGGAAAATCATGGAGAATTGACGGAAAAACATTAGGCTTCTTTGCAAGCATCAATAATGTTTTAGACGTTACTTATAAAACAGGTGGATTTGAACAAGCAAGAAATGCTAATTTCAGACAACTTAATCAGGACGCTTCAAGCGCAACTCCAGCAATTCCAGCAACGAGTACATCTGCCGCTGTTCCTGCTAATTACCCAGCTTTTGCACCTAAATATTTTTATGGCTACGGAAGAACATATTTCGTAAATTTATATCTTAATTTTTAATTAGAAAACACACATTATGAAAACAAATATTTTAAAATCAGTTTTTTTCGTAGCACTTGCATTAGGTACATTATCTAGCTGTGTGAACGATGATAGTTATGAAGTTCCAGTTTTAAACTGTACACAGCCAAATTTAACGGCAAACAGAACTGTCCCTCAAGTAATCGCAGCATCATCTCCATTAGTAACTCAATATGCATTTGATGATGTAA
>CALPQA020000169.1 GCA_943325595.2 Auritidibacter sp. Marseille-P8566 | reverse complement strand
TTGCCGATAGAACAATTACTACAGTCAAAAACAAACGGTATTTTTTTAAAAAAAGCAGCATTTTAATATTTTGAGCAAATTTACGAAAGTAAAACAGCAAGAATTAATTTTTTTGTTAATTCTTTTGAATTGAGTACAAAAGAGTTTAGATTTGTATAAAACTTACTTTAAATGAAAAAAACATACTTATTATTTGCCTTATTATATACTTTTTTAGGATTTTCACAATTTAACCCGTCCGCTCCTTGGATGGAAAACCAGACAGAAACTAGTAAAAAAGGCGAAAAAACACTATCCGAATTGGTAAAATCTTTTGATGTTTATTGGTCGACTCATGACAGAAACAAAAAAGGAAGTGGCTACAAACCTTTCATGCGATGGGTTGAACGTTGGAAAAACGCAACCAATGATGAAGGATATGTAATTTCACCTCAAGAATTATGGGCCGTTTGGGAGCAAAAAAACCAAGCGCAATCAAATAAAAACAGTTTATATAGATCCCTTCCTGCTTGCAACTGGCAACCTATTGGACCAACACAAAATGCAACTCCGCAGTCTACAAGAGGGAGAGGGAGAATAAATGTGGTTTGTGTTGACCCATCAAATCCGAATACTATTTATTTTGGAGCTCCTGCAGGAGGAATTTGGAAATCAACAAACGCGGGTGTTTCTTGGACGCCTTTGACAGATTATTTGCCTCAAATTGGTGTTTCGGGTATTGCCGTTGACTATAATAATTCCAATATTATTTATATCGCAACTGGAGATAAAGATGCTACTGATTGCCCATCTATAGGAGTGCTAAAATCTATTGACGGTGGTATAACATGGGCAACAACAGGGTTAACTTTAAATAATAGTTCAAAAGGCGCTGGTGATTTATTGATTAATCCAACAAACAGTCAAATGTTATGGTGTGCCACAAGCACAGGTGTTTTTAGAACACTAAATGGGGGAACAAGTTGGACAAACGAATTGTCAGGTAATTTCACGCAAGGATCTTTAAGATTAAAACCAAACGACCCAACAGTAGTTTATGTAAGTTCCTCAAACAAATTTTATAAATCCACAAATTCAGGAGACACTTTTTCAAATTTAGGAGTTACAGGATTACCTGCAAATTCAGGTAGATTAATTTTTGATGTTACCGCTGCAGATCCTAATCTGGTGTATTGTCTGAGTGCTGGAACTTCTCCAAATTATGCTTATCAAGGAATCCTTAAATCAACAGATGGGGGAACAACATTTGTTAATACAGGCTTAACTACTAATGTACTTGAAAACACGCAAGCATGGTATGACCTAGCTTTTTGTGCCTCGCAAACAAATGCAAGTGAGTTTTATATAGGATGTCTTAACGTTTGGAAATCTTCAGATTCGGGAGTTACAGCAACAAAATTAAATAGCTGGAGTGCTTATTCGCCTAACTTCACCCATGCAGACATTCACTTTCTAAAATTTATGAATAATAAATTGTATTGTGGAAGTGATGGAGGAATTTATGTTTCTGCAGACGGAGGAACTGTTTTTAACGATATTATTGGACAGGCACAAATCAGTCAGTTTTATAAAATATCGGTTTCAAAGCAAACATCAACAAAAATAACTGGTGGACTTCAGGATAATGGTGGTTTTGCTTTTAGTGACAACGTGTGGCAAAGTTATCATAGTGGCGATGGAATGGATAATGCAATCGACCCCTCTAATAGCAATAAAGCTTATGGATTTGTTCAATATGGAGGAACATTATTTGGTAGTAGCAACATGGGAACAACCCTATCTTCATCAACTTCTGCTCCAACAGCAAATGGAAATGCTATACAGGGTGAATGGGTAACTCCTTTGAGAGTTAACGGATTAGGGGAAGTTTTTTCTGGATATCCCGATTTATACAAATTAACAAATGGTGTTTGGGTTAGAAGAAACACATCTAGTTTTGGTGTTGGAACAGGAAATATAAGTCTTATTTCTATAGATCCAAGCAATGACAACATTATGTATGTTTCCAAAACAACCAAACTATACAAAAGTATTGATAGAGGGATAACTTTTACGCTCGCATTTACAGCGTCATCAAACATTACTTCAATCACGGCGCATTCATCAAATAGCAATACCGTTTACATTACTACCTCAGGGACTTCTGGAGATGCATTTGTATCTACAGATGGCGGGAGTACATTTGCAGCAATTGGTGCTGGATTACCTGCAATTGGAAAAAATATCATTGTTCATCAAGGAAGAAATTCATTAAATCCACTTTATGTAGGAACAACGCTTGGTGTATATTACAAAGATGATTCGATGTCAACTTGGGCAAATTTTGATGACAATTTACCAAATGTATCTGTGGCAGATTTAGAAATTAATTTAGAAGATTCTAAAATAATTGCGGGAACTTTTGGAAGAGGGGTTTGGCAATGCAATATTCCTGTTGAAATTCCAACTACCGATGTAAAATTAGTGAGCATTCAAAATGTAAACCCAATTGTTCGTTGTGGTGGAGGTTTTTCTCCTCAAGTAACCGTTAAAAACAATGGCTCAAGTTCAATTTCATCTGTAAATGTAGTTTACAATTATAATGGAACACCCCGAAATTATACATGGAACGGAAGCATAGCATCAAATGCATCTCAAAATATTGATTTGCCATTAATTACCGAAAATGCAAAAGGTGCTTATAGTTTAATTATAAATACTACAACTATAAACGATGCTTATGCTGACAACAATCAAAACTCAGTTCCTTTCTATATCAATGACGCTGGAACTCCAGGAGTAGTAAATACTTTTGAAACTATAAATTCTAATTTACTTACTTACACCGAAGGCTTAATCACAAGTCAATGGCAAAAAGGCGTTAGAACTGGAGGTACATTGGCCACGGGATCAGGAAATGTATATACATCAAGCCTTTCGGGTAATTATCCTGATGCTACAAAAGCCTATTTGATTTCGCAATGTTATGATTTTTCAAATATTACAAATCCTGTAATTCGATTTAAAATGGCATTTGATTTAGAAATAAATTGGGATGTCGTTTATGTTCAATATTCAACAAACTTTGGACAAACATGGACTGTTCTTGGAGTTGAAGGAGCCAATTGGTACAACAGCAGTAGAACAAATGCACTTTCTGGAGCATCGGATGATTGTCAAAATTGCCCTGGGGCACAATGGACAGGAACAGATATTGCCTTAAAAGAATATACGCATCCGTTAAATTTACTTGTTGGAAATGCCAACGTAATATTCAGAATTGTATTCCAATCAGACGAAGGAGTAAACCAGCAAGGAGTTGTCATTGATGATTTTGTTGTTGAAGGCACTCTTGCTAATGAACAATTTGAAATGAACAATATTGCTATTTATCCAAATCCATCCAAAGGAATATTCAATGTTTCGATGGGAACAATTGTACCAAAAATAATTCAGGTATATGATTTAACGGGTAAAATTGTTAGTTCTAAAACCGAATTTCAAAATAATCAAAGTACTGTTTCTTTAGATTTATCAAACATCTCATCAGGTATTTATTTCGTGAAAATTGTTTCAGAAAATCAAAGCGTGACTAAACGAATCATAAAAAACTAAATAGTATTAATACTGAACATGGAATCCCATTCGTCTTTTTACGAATGGGATTTTTTTATTAAATCTATTTTAACATATATTTAAAATAAAATTAATATTTTTGGAAGGTAACTATGAAAAACTAACAAATAATGAAAGTACAATTGTATAAAAAAATGCTATTTGTAATTCCTGCAATAATTGGATTTGCAAATTGCAACGCTCAAAAAGCAGTAGCGAAAAAAGAACCGGGAATTAACGTTTCTTACATGGACAAATCGGTAAAACCAAAAGATGATTTTTTTAAATTCGTAAATGGAACGTGGCTAAAAAACACTGAAATTCCTGCCGACAAAACCCGTTGGGGAAGTTTTGATGAATTGCGTCAAAATACCGACAAAGATGCCTTGGCAATTTTAAAAGAGGCAGCTAAAAACCCTAAATACAAATCCAATACAGACCAAGGGAAAGCAATCAACATGTATAAAGCTGCCATGGACACCGTGGCAAGAAACAAACAAGGAATTGCTCCGTTAGCACCGTATTTAGCTAAAATTAATGCGGTTAAAAACATCAAAGATTTGCAAAAATTAATGATGGAAACAGAAGCCGATGGTGGTGGAGTTGGATTCTTTGGTGTTGGTGTTGGTGCCGACGAAAAAAATAGCACTAGAAATGTGGTGAGTGTTGGTCCCGGAGGATTAGGTTTGCCTGACAGAGATTACTACGTTTCAAATGAAAAAGATTCAAAGGAAAAACGCGAAAAATATGCACTTCATGTTGCAAAAATGTTATTATTTTTAGGAGAAAAACCTGAGCAAGCAAAAACAGATGCAGATAAAATTCTTGCATTAGAAATCCAAATGTCAACCCCAAGGTTAGACAGAGTAGAACGTCGTGATAGCAAAAAACAATACAACCCAACGGCAATTGCTGACTTGCAAAAAATGCTACCAGTAGTAGATTGGAATACCTACCTTAAAGGTGTTGGATTTGCAAAAGTTGACACTATTATAGTATCACAACCGAGATATATGAGTGCATTGCAGACCATTTTTACTGAAAACAAAGTAGAAGATTGGAAAGCATATATGCGTTGGATGCTTTTGAGAGGCGCTTCTGGTCAATTGTCAACAACTATAGAAACTGCAAACTGGGAATTTTACGGAAAAACATTAACGGGTGCTTTAAAACAAAGACCTCGACATGAAAAAGCACTTCAAGTTGTAAATGGAACTGTTGGTGAAGCACTAGGAAAATTATATGTAGAAAAAATGTTTCCTGCAGAAGCAAAAGCCAAAGCTTCAAAAATGATTAAAAACGTTATGAAAGCGTATGAAATTAGAATTAATAATTTGACTTGGATGTCGGCTGAAACAAAATTGAAAGCGATTGAAAAGTTGAATAAATTAACCATCAAAATTGGATACCCAGACAAATGGGAAGATTATTCTGCTTTAGTTGTGAAAAATCCTGAAGAAGGTGGAAGCTATTTTGAAAATTTAAGAAATGTTGGGAAATGGGGTTGGAAAAAAGACTTAGATAAATTAGGCAAACCAGTTGACAAAACCGAATGGGGAATGTCACCACAAACCGTAAATGCTTACTATAACCCATCGTATAATGAAATCGTGTTCCCAGCAGCTATTTTGCAACCACCCTTTTACAATTACCAAGCAGATGAAGCGGTTAATTATGGTGGAATTGGAGCTGTTATTGGACACGAGATTTCTCATGGATTTGATGATCAAGGAGCAAGTTATAATGCAGATGGAAACCTAATTGATTGGTGGACTGCAGAAGATTTAACTAAATTTACTGCTCTTGGTGGTGCTTTAGCCGATCAATATTCAGCATTAGAACCATTGCC
>CALPQA020000168.1 GCA_943325595.2 Auritidibacter sp. Marseille-P8566 | reverse complement strand
TAATTTGGCATCAACGTCAAAGATACCTCCTCAACGCACCAAGGCGCTCTACAATACCTTTAATTTGTTCGGTAGTTGTCATAAATTATACTAATTTTGTAAAGCAAAAATAAGCAATTTTTACGAAGCAACAAGGAAAGGCTTGCTCGTATTGAATATAATACTCAAGATATGGAAATTAATTTAGTTAGTGATACCGTTACAAAACCCACTCAGGAAATGTTGCGTTTTATGTTTCAGGCCGAAGTAGGTGACGATGTTTATAAACAAGATCCAACCGTAATAAAATTAGAAGCTCAAGTTGCCGAATTTTTCGGAATGGAAGCGGCGCTGTTTTTTCCTTCTGGAACAATGGCCAATCAAACGGCTATTAAACTACACACACAACCAGGCGAACAATTAATTGCCGATAAATGGGCACACGTTTACAATTACGAAGGGGGTGGAGCTTCCTTTAACAGTGGCGTTTCTTGCTGTTTATTAGATGGAAATCGGGGAATGATTACTGCTGAACAAGTTGCAGGAGCAATTAACAATCCCGAGTTTTATCACAGTCCATTAACGAGTTTGGTTTGTGTTGAAAACACTACCAATAAAGGGGGAGGAGCTTGTTATGATTTTGAAGAATTCAAAAAAATACGTCAAGTTTGCGATGCCAATAACTTGAAATTTCACTTGGACGGAGCGCGTATTTGGAATGCTTTGGTTGCTACCAATGACAATCCAAAAGACTACGGAAAAGTATTTCATACTATTTCTGTTTGCTTGTCAAAAGGGTTGGGAGCACCAATTGGATCACTTCTACTATCCGGTAAATCTACGATACACAGAGCACTCAGAATCAGAAAGATACTTGGTGGTGGAATGCGTCAGGTTGGTTATTTAGCAGCAGCGGGACTGTATGCTTTAGACAACAACATTGAACGTTTATCAGAAGACCATAGACGGGCTAAAGAATTGGGAATCGTACTTCAAAAATTACCTTGGGTTGCCAAAGTTGAACCTGTAGAAACCAATATTTTGATATTCTCGGTACAGCCTTTAGTAGATGAAAACCTATTGATGGACAAGCTAAAACAAAAAGGAATTTCTATGAGTTCAATGGGGCACGGAAAGCTGCGAATTGTAACCCATTTGGATTACCGTGAAGTCATGCACAGTTATGTATTAGAAACCTTAGAAAGATTGGTTTTTTAGATATTGGGCACGAGTTGCATTAAATTGAAAGCGGTTTGGGATTGAATATACATATAGCAATTAAGTATATACAACATTATTTTATGTCCAAGAATAAATCCAAAGTCTTGTAAACTCAGAATTAGCGGTTGTTAGTAGCAGTCGCTTTTTTTATTCCTTTTGGTCAAAAGAAATCATCCATTGAATTCCAAATTGGTCTGCAAACATTCCAAAATAGGAACCCCAAGCACTTTCTGCAAAGGGAAATTCTACAATTCCACCTTCTGATAGGCCTTTAAATAATTCGGCTCCTTCTTCTTTGCTTTCAGCACTTAATGAAATTGTATAGCGGTTGCCTGTTACTAATTCTTGATCCATGAATTGCTCCGCAACATCACTTCCCATTAGCACATTCGATTTTCCAATTGGTAAAGCAATGTTTATAATCTTGTTGTTTTCACTCTCGGAGATGGGGTTGTTGGGGTCGTTTGGTAGGTCTTTCATGCGCAAAAGTTGCGAATATTCTCCCCCAAAAACAGCTTTGTAAAATCCAAATGCTTCTTCCGTATTTCCTTTAAAGAGTAGGTGGGGATTAATTTGCGCCATTGTAGAGTGTTTTTTATTAAAAATTTGAATCTAGATAGAAAAACGTTTTGACTAAATTTGAGTTATTTTTCGTATTTTCAAAACATCTCAAAGACTAAAATCTTTGGTGGTAGTTTTTTATGGATACTTATTATTTCGTTTTCACTGAGCCAGAACAACTATCACCTTCTTCTATTCCCGTAAGCCAAGTTTTTAGCTCTTTGATTCGTTTTTTAGTTAATTCTTCTAGGTAATTATACCAACAGACAGGTTGAATGCTACCATAATAACCAGGTTCTCTATCAGGATATTTCATTTTCATTTCAGCATCGCGAAATTTTATCCAGATATTTTGGGAGGCTTTTAAGTTCTTTATAAAAGCAGTATCGGATTTATATTCTTTTAAAATCTTAGTGTATGATGAATTCAATTCTTTGTCTGCCTTTTCATAATTTGCTCCCGCTTGAGTATTCATTTCCAATTGCGTTTGAGAGAAACTTAAGTTAGTTAGTAGACTTAAAAATAGTGGAAATATAAAAATTCTCATTTAATTTAATTTTTTATGTGGTGTTAAACTTTAATAAATAGTTCCCCTGCCAAACAAAAGTCACAGCAGAGGAACGATTTTTTTTCATTAATGAATAACGAAAATAGGAAAAATAATTTAGAATAAACTGAAAATTTGCAAGGAGTTTTACAACCTTATTTATAACAGCTATTATTTCAGTATACTTAGCAACTCTTTGGCAACAGCTTCAGAAGATGCTGGATTTTGCCCCGTAATTAGCATGCCGTCTTTTACAATATAGGCTGCCCAATCTTCTTTTTTAGAATAAATCCCGCCCTTATTTTTTAATTCATTTTCTAATAAAAAAGGAACCACTTCCGTAAGTCCAACAGCTTCTTCTTCGCTATTAGTAAAGCCAGTTACGTTCTTCCCTTTTATTAAATAAGTACCTTCATCGTCTTTTACATTTAACAAAACGGAAGGTGCATGGCAAACTGCTGCAATGGGTTTTTTGCTTTTCCAAAAGTGCTCTATTAATTTTATGGTATCGGCATCGTTCGTTAAATCCCATAGTGGTCCGTGTCCTCCAGGATAAAAAATCGCGTCATAATCATCTGCTGAAATGGAAGATAGCAAATGGGTTTCTGATAACATTTTTTGTAAACTTTTATCTGCTTTAAACCTTATAACTGCTGGTGTTTGATTTTCAGCAGTGTCGCTTGAAGGATCTATCGGTGGCTGACCGCCTTTTGGAGAGGCAATTGTTACTGAAGCTCCTGCATCAATAAATACATAATAAGGAGCCGCAAACTCTTCTATCCAAAAACCTGTCTTTTTTCCTGTATTTCCTAATTCGCTATGCGAAGTTAATATCATTACTATTTTCATTTTTACTTTATTTAAAATTTATACTTCTACTATCATTTTCCCAATGTTATCCCCATCAAATAAACCCAACAATGCAGCTGGTAATTTATCAAAGCCTTTAACAATAGTTTCTTTATATGTTATTTTTCCTTCTTTTATCCATAAGGCTAATTGTGTGATACCTTCACTAAATTGACTTTGGTAATTGCTAATAATAAAACCCTGCATTAACACGCTTCGGGTTAATAACATCGGTTGAAGTCTTGGACCCATTGGTATTTCAGTACTGTTGTATAACGCAATTTGTCCACACAAAACTATTCTTGCATTGAAGTTTATGTTGTTAATTACAGCATCCGAAATCTCGCCACCTACATTATCGTAATAAACATCTACCGATTTTGGGCAAACGTCAGCAATAGCTTTCTTTAAATCGATGCACGTTTTATAATTTATTACCTCATCAAACCCAAACTCCCCTTTTAACAATGCAGCCTTTTCTTCGCTACCCGTAATCCCAATTACGCGACAACCGTGTAGTTTCGCAATTTGACCTACAACAAGACCTACAGCACCTGCAGCACCAGAAACTACAACTGTTTCATCTTTTTTGGGTTTTCCAATACTCGTCAAACCAAAATAAGCGGTAAGGCCAGGCATTCCTAATACTCCCAAATAATAACTTGCAGGCGCAATTGAAGTATCAATTTTTATTAATTCTGATGTTGTTGCGATACAATGTTGCTGCCAAGGTAGGTTCCCTGTTACAATATCATTTTCCTTAAAATTGGCAGTCTTACTTTTTACTACTTTAGCGATTACTCCACCGCTTATTGGTTTTCCCAATTCAAATGGTGGAGTGTAGGATTTAGCATCATTCATTCTGCCTCGCATGTAGGGATCTACAGAAAAATACATGGCTTCTAACATTACTTCATTATCTTTAATTTCTCCCAACTCAATATCTTTGGTCTTAAAATCTTCTAGCACAGGCAATCCTTTCGGCCTTTGGGCAAGTACAATTTGTTTTGTTGTCAATGTAATAAATTTAGTGGTTAGCCTTTGAAATGCGCTTCTGAACTAATTGGGATATTTAAGACCTTTGAGATCAAGCAGTTTTTTTCTGCGTCTTTAGTGATATCTGTAAAGTCATCAGCAGTAATTTCTGGAACTAAACCCGTAATTGACAAATGAACATTTGTAATATTTAGACCTTCCATAGTCAAGGTTGCTTCGGTATCCAACGCTTTAGGAGATATATTTTTTTGAGTGAGCATGGCAACTACAGCCATTGTGAAACATCCTGCATGGGCTGCGGCCAATAATTCTTCTGGGTTTGTTCCTGTTGCTCCGTCTTCAAAACGTGTTTTATAGCTATAATTCGTCTGCTTTAAAACAGTACTTTCGGTGCTAATATTACCTTTACCTTCTTTTAAATTTCCTTCCCAATGTGCTGTTGCTTTGCGTATCATACTATTATTTTTATTGATTATTTTTATTTAAAATCGATTTAAAATGGGTCACTTAATTCACTTACACGGATTAGTTTTTTGTTTACAAATTCATCGATACCCAATTCTGAAAGTTCCCTTCCGTAGCCTGAACCTTTGGTACCTCCAAAGGGTAAATCAGCTTGCGTCCATGTGGGATGATTAATAAAAATCATTCCCGAATCAATTTGGTCTGCCACTCGTTTGCCTCTTTCGATATCTTTTGTAAATACTGAGCCACCCAAACCAAATGGAGAATCATTGGCTAAATCAATTGCCTCTTGTTCATTTTTAACGGTAAAAAAAACGGCAACAGGACCAAAAAATTCTTCGTAGTAAACAGGATTATCAGGTAGCATGTTATTGAGAACAGTAGCTTCCATATAGGCACCCGGTTGTGCAACTCTTTTACCTCCCAATAAAATTTTAGCACCTCCATCAACGGCTCTTTTTACCTGATCGGCAATTTTAACGGCTGCTTCTTCACTACTTAAAGGGCCTAGTTGTGTACTTGGTTCTATTGGGTTACCAATAACTAAATCGGCTAGTCTGTCTTTTAATTTTCCGAAAAATTCATCGGCAATACTTTCCACTGCAATAAATCGTTTTGAAGCAATGCAACATTCGCCATTGTTATTGATTCGGCCTACAACTGCCCAATCTACCGCTTTGTCAATATCGGCATCCTCCAATACAATAAAAGCATCACTACCGCCTAATTCCAAAACAGATTTTTTTAAATGCTTACCAGCAGCTGCGGCTACACTTGCACCTGCAGCTTCACTACCAGTAAGTGAAACCCCTTTTATTCTTTTATCAGATATCAATTCCGAAGT
>CALPQA020000167.1 GCA_943325595.2 Auritidibacter sp. Marseille-P8566 | reverse complement strand
GGAATGTACAAAGATTGGTTTTTGGATTACGCATCTTACGTAATTCTTGAACGGGCTGTACCTGCAATTGAAGACGGTTTCAAACCAGTTCAACGCCGTATCATGCACTCGCTTAAGGAGCTGGACGATGGTCGTTATAATAAAGTTGCCAATGTTGTTGGGCATACCATGCAATACCATCCCCACGGAGATCAGAGTATTGGTGATGCTATGGTACAAATTGGGCAAAGGGAATTATTGATAGATTGCCAAGGAAACTGGGGAAATATCCTAACGGGTGATAGTGCCGCAGCTTCTCGTTATATTGAAGCACGTTTGTCAAAATTTGCTTTGGAAGTTTTGTATTCTCCAAAGATTACTGATTGGGGCGTTTCCTATGATGGTCGCCGTGCTGAACCAAATAATTTACCTGTAAAATTCCCATTATTATTGGCTTCAGGAGCCGAAGGAATTGCTGTTGGACTTTCCACAAAAGTATTGCCCCACAATTTTAACGAGTTAATTGACGCTTCCATAAAAATATTAAAAGGAAAACCATTTCAGCTTTTTCCAGATTTTCAAACCGCTGGGATTGCAGATATTTCCAATTATAATGATGGTTTGCGTGGCGGAAGAGTTCGTGTTCGTGCTAAAATTGGACAATTAGATAAAAATACGTTGGTGATTACCCAAATTCCGTTTTCTACAAATACGACGACTTTAATCGATAGTATTTTGAAAGCCAACGAAAAGGGGAAAATCAAAATCAAAAAAATTGAAGACAATACAGCCGCTGATGTTGAAATTTTAATTCACCTTTTTCCAGGGGTTTCTCCGGATAAAACTATTGATGCTTTATTTGCTTTTACAGCTTGTGAAACTTCGGTAGCGCCTTTGGGTTGTGTGATTGAGGACAACAAACCACTTTTTATTGGTGTTTCTGAAATGTTGAAAATTTCAACAAACAGAACTGTTGCATTGCTAAAAAGCGAACTCGAGATTCAATTAAGTGAATTAGAAGAGCAATGGCATTTTGCTTCATTAGAACGTATTTTTATAGAACAAAAAATATATCGTTTAATAGAAGAAGAAACCACTAAAGAAGGCGTAATTTCTGCAATTGACGAAGGTTTAAAACCACATATAAAACACTTAAAACGGGCGATTACTGAAGAAGATATTCTTCGCTTAACTGAAATTCGAATTATGCGTATTTCGAAATTTGACAGTAATAAAGCGCAAGATAAAATTGAAGCTTTAGAAGGTGATATTGAACAAGTAAAACATGATTTAGCGCACTTGATTGATTTTGCAATAGCATTTTTCACTCGTCTTAAAGAGAAATATGGCAAGGGAAGAGAACGCCAAACGGAACTCCGTATTTTTGATGATATTGAAGCTACAAAAGTAGTTTTGAGAAACACCAAATTATATGTAAATAAAGAAGAAGGTTTTGTGGGAACCAGTCTTAAAAAAGATGAATATGTCACAGATTGCTCCGATATTGATGATGTAATCGTGTTTCTTCGGGATGGAAAAATGATGATTACCAAAGTCGACGCCAAAACATTTGTTGGAAAAGACATTATTCATGTTGCTATTTTTGACCGAAGTGACAAACGCACCATCTACAATATGATTTATCGTGACGGTAAATCGGGACCTTCTTACATTAAAAGATTCAATGTATCTGGAGTTACACGTGATAAACCCTATGATTTAACAAACGAAAAACCAGGTTCGCAAGTACTTTATTTTTCGTGTAATCCAAATGGGGAAGCAGAGGTTATTACCATACTTTTGCGTCAAGTTGGAAGCGTTAAAAAATTGAAATTTGATATTGATTTTGCCAATTTGGCCATCAAGGGAAGAACTTCTAAAGGAAATTTGGTTACAAAATATCCAATCAAGAAAATTGAACTTAAAGAGAAAGGTATTTCAACTTTATTGCCAAGAAAAATATGGTTTGATGATACCGTGCAACGTCTAAATGTAGATGCACGCGGAGAATTATTAGGCGAATTCAGACCGAGTGATAAAATACTGATTATACAGCAATCTGGAAAATTGAAAGTGATTACTCCAGAATTGACAACTCACTTTGATGAAGATATGGTAGTTCTTGAAAAATGGATTCCTAAAAAACCTATTTCTGCCATTTATTATGATGGCGAAAAAGAACGTTATTTTATAAAACGGTTCTCAGTGGAAGTAGAAAATAAAGAAGAAATTTTTATTACAGAACACCCAAATTCCCAATTAGAAATTGTTTCTACGGATTATCGACCAGTTGCAGAATTAATTTTCAATAAAATAAAAGGTGTTCAGAAAGACAACATGACCGTAGATATTGAATCCTTTATTGCTGTAAAAGGCTTTAAAGCACTCGGTAATCAGTTAACTACCGATAAGGTGAAACAGGTAAATTTATTAGAGTCTTTGCCTTATGAAGCTCCGGAAGAAGTAATTCCTGAAGAAGTTGAAAAACCAGAACAAAATGAATTAGATGACACTGATGAAAATGTCCAACTCGATGATGATGGACAAATCACTTTGTTTTAATATAAAAAAAGCCACTTTTAAGTGGCTTTTTTTATAATTGTATTTTATTATTTTTTCTTGTTTTTGGTCATTTTCATATTCAAAACTTCTACTAAAAGTGAGAACGAAATTGCAAAATATAAATAACCTTTAGGAACAACATCTACGTGGTTTCCAAAAAAGGAAGCATTTGCCAAATGTGCCGATTCGGTAATTAACATAAACCCAATTAACACTAAAAAAGTCAATCCTAAAATTTGAATAGAAGGATGTTTGTTTACAAAAATACCAACAGGAACAGCAAATTGCATCATTATCAGAACTGATATCACAACAGCCGTAATCATAATATAAAGTGCACCTACAACGCCATTTGTCATTCCCACAGCTGTCAAAATACTGTCGAAAGAAAACACAATGTCAATCAGGATTATTTGAACAATCACATTTGAAAACGACTTGGTAGCTGATTTGCTTAATTCTTTTTCTTCTTGCCCTTTTTCTTCTACTTTCTCGCGAATTTCTTTCGTGCTTTTGTACAATAAAAACAATCCTCCGAATAATAAAATCAAACTTTGTCCAGTAATTTGAGCGGTAAACCAACTAAAATTAAAAGTATACCAAGGCTCCTTCATCGCAATCAAAACCGATATTCCCATCAATAGCGCAATACGCATAAACATTGCCAAAAACATTCCAATTTTTGTAGCTCTTTTGCGTTTTGCTTCGGGTAATTTTCCAGTCGCAATCGAAATGAAAATAATATTGTCAATTCCCAAAACAATTTCTAGAAATGTCAACGTTAATAATGCAATCCAAGCGCTTGGGTTCAAAAAAACTTCCATTTAAAGTCGAGTTATAATTATTATTTTTTATAAGTTCCGCTTATTTTTTTGGCGGTACCTTTCTGTTTTTCGTCGTTTCCAACAATTCCAAATTCAAAGGTATAAGAATTTTTGGTAGTGGAAAGTATTCTCATGCTAATTGCTTTTTTTTCTTGCATATTCTTAGGGTGTAATTTTTGCAATACAAACTCACAATTATTCACCCAACGCACCGTCGCCGTGTCAGTTTTACCTTCATAAGTCTCAATTTGTAGCTTTTCAGTACGCTCAAAAACAGTTGTTTTCTTTACGCCATTCACTACAAAATCAAACTGAAATTTCCCCGTTTTAAAGTCCTTGCAATTCCGCTCCACTTCATAACACGAAGTCAAAAATAGTAAAGACAGAAAGAATAGTATTTTTTTCATATTTTTTTTTATTAGAAGCTTAATCCTGCTATCATTCCAAATCCTCGCTAAAAAGCTCGGGATTTTCCCTTCTATCAGGGCTATTTATTCGATTTTAATATCATATTTATCCAATAACCCAACGATTCCAAGCGTTGAAAACTTTGCTTTTCGCATTGGATTAAATTCAGGATCAATTTTGAAATTTTGCGCCAACGTAAAATCTACAGCTGCCAATTGGGTATCATTAAAAATAGCACCTTCCAGATTGCTATTCTCAAAAACCGAATTTGACAAATTCGCACCAATAAAAGTGACTTCTTTCAAAGACGAATTCATGAATTTTGTTTTCAACATTTTTTTATTGGCAAACGAAGCATAATCCAAAACACATTCTTCAAAACTGACATTAAATAGAAAGTCATCACATTCATTGAATAAAATTCCAAGTAATTTACAGTTTATAAAATCAACTGTTTTCAAGCCTGTTCCTCTCAAACTAGTCATTGAAAGGTTGCAATCGAAAAATTCACAGTCTATGAATGTGTTGCTTGAAAAATCACTATTCGAAAAATCGCAATTCTTGAAAACACAACCTTCAAACTCTCTATTGTTGACTCTTTTATTTATAGAAATGACTTTTTCAAAAGTCTTATTAATGTGAATTAACGCGTCCATTATTTATTGAAAAGGCTTTTCATTATTGTGTTTAATCCTAAAAATAGTAATACCATTGCCGTTATACAAATAGCAATTCCAATTCCTAATATTAAGTAAAAAGAAGGTTGTAATTTATTTATAAAACCAAAATGAATTATGGCAGGACCTATAAAAAAACAAGGCAATGCAATTGTAAGGTATTTTAATCCTTTGTTTAATAAGTCTTTATTGGTATTCATTTTATTTATTTTCGTTTAAATAATGGGCAACTGCTTTTCTAACACTTCCAAATTTTTCTAATAATTCAGCTCCAATTTCATAGGTTACTGGAATTTCTTCCATTATCATTTTTACGCCACGATCAACTAATTTGCTGTTGCTCAATTGCATGTCAACCATTTTGTTTCCCTTGACTTTTCCTAGCTGAATCATAGTAGCAGTTGAAATCATGTTCAATACTAATTTTTGTGCTGTTCCCGCTTTCATCCTTGAGCTTCCGGTTACGAATTCGGGGCCAACAACCACGTCGATTGGGAATTTTGCTGTTTGCGAAAGCGGACTTTCTGCATTGCAAGAAATACAACCCGTAATAATATTATTTTCATTGCACGCTTTCAATCCGCCAATAACATATGGCGTAGTTCCTGAAGCTGCAATTCCGATAACAACATCATTTTCAGAAATGTTTTGTTCTTGCAAATCAATCCACGCTTGTGTTGGATTATCTTCGGCATTTTCTACTGCTCTGCGAATGGCTTTGTCACCACCAGCAATAATTCCGTTGACCAAATCAAAAGGAACACCAAAAGTTGGTGGACATTCTGACGCATCAACAATGCCTAACCGCCCTGAAGTTCCTGCTCCAATATAAAAAAGTCGACCTCCTAATTGCATTTTAGTTACTATTTGTGCGACCAAAAGTGATATTTGAGGCAATGCTTTTTCAACTGCAAAAGGCACAGTTTTATCTTCCTGATTGATATTGAATAACAATTCCTGAACCGACATTTTTTCTAAATGTTCGTATTTTGAGGATTGTTCGGTGGTTTTTATAAATGTCAT
>CALPQA020000166.1 GCA_943325595.2 Auritidibacter sp. Marseille-P8566 | reverse complement strand
GAGAAACAAATGCAAAAACTTTTAGTGATGTAACATTAAACGAGGGAATTTCTCTAGGAATTATCATTGCCGTTTTATTCTTCTTTGGATTCTATCCAAAACCAATAATAGAATTGATAACGCCAAGTTTGGAATCGATTTTGGTTAGCATCAACAGATTTAGTTAAGCATTAAAGAAAAAAAATACGATACACTAATATAACGATTTACGAATCTAGAAATCAAGATTAAATTTGAAATCAAAATTCCGAAATCTAAAATTTAAACAATGAATACATTAATAGCAATAATAGGATTAGGTGTTTTATGCCTTTTATTTGAAATCATGAATTTCAGAAAAGCCATTATTCCAATAACAATTATTGGATTATTAGCCATTCTTGGGCTAACGGTATCCGAATTTAATTCGCCAGCAACCTACTATAACAACATGATTATTGTCAACAAATTCTCTGTTGCATTCTCTAGTTTATTTATTGTGTTAACGATTTTCTTGGTTGCTTTAAGCCATAATTTTTACGAAAACCACCAATCTAAAATCTCCGATTATATTGCAATTAAAATATTTTTATTGTCAGGGGCAGTAGCCATGGTATCTTTCGGCAACCTTTCTATGTTTTTTTTAGGAATCGAAGTATTGTCTATTTCACTTTATGTTTTAGCAGCTTCCGATAGAACCAGTATAAAAAGTAACGAAGCAGGATTGAAATATTTTCTTATGGGATCGTTTGCCTCGGGGATTCTATTATTTGGAATTTGTCTAATTTATGGAGCAATGGGAACATTCGACATTACAGAAATTAGTGAATTATCACGCTCAGCCGAATTACCATCTTGGTTTTTCATTGGGATTGTTTTATTAACCATCGGAATGTTGTTCAAAATCGCAGCCGTACCGTTTCACTTTTGGGCTCCCGATGTTTACGAAGGTTCTCCAGCATTGACCACTGCAACCATGAGTACATTGGCCAAAGTAGTCGCAATGGCAACATTATACAAATTATTAACCGCAATGAATGCGGATCTTTCTTACCGTTTCCAAATCGTAATTGTAGTAATTTCAATCGCTTCAATGACCGTAGGAAATATCATGGCGTTGAAACAAACCAATGTAAAACGAATGTTGGCCTTCTCAGGAATTTCACATGCAGGATTTATGCTAATGGTTTTATTGAGTGCCACTACGGCAGCAGGAAGTTTACTTTACTACACATCAGCCTATGCATTGGCGGGAATTGCTGCTTTTAGCGTAATCCTTTTTGTATGTAAAAATAAAGACAACGAAGAAATATTTAACTTTAACGGATTAGGAAAAACTAACCCAATATTAGCAGCCGTACTTACCGCTTCGTTATTGTCAATGGCGGGAATACCAATTTTCGCAGGTTTCTTCGCAAAATTCATATTGTTCACACAAACAATCCAAGCAGGCTATTTGGTAGTCGTAATTGCAGCCGTAATCAACTCTATCATTAGTGTGGGGTATTATTTCAAATTAATTTTGGCAATGTACACCAAAGACCCAATTGAAGCCCCTACAAAAACGCCATTTGTTTTTTATGCCGTAGCTGTAATCGCAATAGTTTTGAATATTATCATTGGAATTTTCCCTTCTTTACTACTCGATTTATTAGCATAAAACTAATTTTTATAAAATAGTACAAAACCATCAAGACCTCTCTTGGTGGTTTTTTTTTGGGCGTGCCCTTCGTTTAGGGCATTGCGAGGTACGACGCAATTTTTTGTAAACTCGGTCAGGCTGTGCGCTGCAATCCACGCTAAAAAGCGTGGGATTTCCACTGCCATCCTTCACGCGAGCTTCAGATTTAAGAGTTTGATTTCAGATTTCGTTAAGCTTAATAATCATAAATATTCATTTGAAAATTCGAAAGGAAATAAACATTATATTTGAAAATAAATAAAGTCTATCTTTTATCAGACAAAGCGACCCAAATTTGGGTTGATAGGTCTGGTTTTGTAAGACCAATATACAAGTTAGCTGCAAGCCGTTAGAACTTCTTTTTTAAGAGAAAATATGATTTTGAAGAAATTAAAAGTTTATCATTATTTCTGGTTAATGTCAATACTGATTTTAATAATTGGCATTTTGGGAAGGAAATTATTTCATGTATTTGACTTAAACATTGGCGATACATATTATGTAATCGAACATATGGATTTAACTTTTATGATTACTTTCTGCTACTTTCTTCTTGGAAGTGGATATTGGTTTGTTCAAAAAGCAATGAAAAAGGTACTTGTTACCTATTTGACTTTAATTCATTGCGCAATTTTGTTTGGAAGCTTTTTAGTTTATTGGCTAGTGTATTTTTTCTCAAATGTAATTGCCAAAAAGCCTTTTCCATTGTTTGACGATTATGAACTAATTAATCAAACCTTAGTGATTATATTTCTCTTGATAATTTTTATTGGACAGCCAGTTTATTTTGTAAACTTACTAATTGGAATATTTAGAAAGCGGTCGGCTATCCACTAACAGTGGTTTCAAGTAATTGCGAGTTTTGTGGGAAGTTCACTTTTGCGTTCTGCAAAATTTTTTATCTTTTACAGAAAATAATCAGTTTCGAAGTTCGCAACTACTTGAATAATTGAGCGTTAGTGGTAATCTCCGCGAAATAAATATCCATTACTAAATTTCCGCCTAGTCACCTTTTCCTTTGGAAAGGGCAGGGGATAAGAACAAAAAAAACCCATTTCTTTAGAAACGGGCTTTAGATATATTAATTTAATTCAAGATTTTCAAAACCCCTAATTGATCATTAGCATTTAGCATCATTTCGTTTTTGCTAATCACTGAACTTCCTTTAATGTTTGGTCGTATTTTACTGTCTTTGTAAGAATAGATAATTTCTTTTGTCATCTCGCCGCTTGGTGCAATGGTTAACAAAAACAAAGCGTTTTTGGAATCTGAAGAAAAGAAACCGTTGGTACTTCTTTTAGTGTCTTTGTCCCCTTCAGCGTTCGCATTTTTCTCTAAATCTTCATAAACGATGTAGGTAGAACCATCAAAATGCGTAGAAATTATAGAAGGATTTTTAGCATTCATTTGATATTTTGGCATTTTTGAAACCGAAACCACTTCCGATTTGTCATTAATTTGAATACACGCAATATCACAATAATAATAATAGTAAGAAGTTGTTGTTCCGTATTGAGAAGATCTCGTAACGATAACTAATTTATATTGTTCTGCCACAACAACAGATCCTCCATCTTTTTTGTAGAAGATGCTTCTCACTTTATAAGGCACATAATCTTCCGCTTTTTTCGGTTTTTCAGGATACAACCCTTCTAATTCGTATTTCGTTGAGGATTTTAAAGTGGTAGTTTTACAGTCGATAATTGCAGAAAACATTTCATCCGAAATTAAAGTCTTTTTGTTACTTGACAAAAATCCTTTGCTTAAAACTTTTAAGAATCCAGTACAAATTAAGGTATTATTTTCCCCTGGTAAAATATCAATCGACTCAATATCTCTCTCTGGATAATCAAAATCAAATTCTTTTGGAGTTTCGTCTTTATTAATAACTACTACCTTATAATAATATTTACTTTGCTCTTTTACTCTTTCATTTTTTTCTTTATCAACTCTAGCCAAAACATAAATAGTTCCAAAATTATCTACCTGAGTAGATACCGTAGTATAATCTCTTGATTTTATGGGTAATTGTACTGATTTATCCAATAATACCTCAGTCAATTCACTATTGTAAACTTTGAACGAAAGCGTATTAGGCTCTTTTCTCTTGCCTTCATGTTCATTATAAACTAGGATTTTTGTAGAATCTGGGGAAATATTGATAGATTCATCAATAAAATCATCATCGGAAGCTTCGTCAATAATCTTTGTTTTGTCACTTGTAACTAATTTTAAATCAGTAGAAGCGGCATATAGATAATATTTATCTTCTTTTTTTTGATGATCTAAAATAAAATGAACAATATTATTTTTAAGAAAATAAGCACTCATATAGTTGTACTTTTTTTCATCTAAATTAAAACTTACTGTTTTTTCGTCTTTTAGATTTAAACTTTTATCATAAACTCGACAAACAAGATGTTTGTCGTTATCTCTATGAGTTGTGTAATATTTTCCATCTTTTCCTCCAAGAATTGAGACATCGCCTCTAGTGTTAATCTTCTCAGCCCATCGGAGCTCTGCTTTTTGAGAATAAATAGAAAAACTTGTAAGTAATAATAATAATATTAGTGGCTTCATAATTTGATATTGGGGAAAATGTAGTTAATTTGCCACAAATCTAAAAAAACAAAGATGAAAAAACTACTATTATTTACAACATTATTAACGACTGCGTTAATTTATTCTCAAAACACAACTAATACAACTTCTACAAGTTCAAATAAAATTAAAGTGTATACACCTAGCTCATCTACTAGTTCTTACAGCAAACAAAATGATAACTCTTATAAATGGGTTGTAAAAACGGATTTATTAGCAGCCTTAACAGGAGAATTTCCAATAATCGCGGAGTATAAAATTGGTAAAAAATTTAGTGTTGAAGCTTCTGCAGCTGTAACGAATGCCTTTTGGTCAAACGATTTTGATTTGTCTAGTGGATTCACTGATGATAATTCTAAAGCAGCTCTTGGAAGTGCTTTTAGAGGAACATTAAAGTTTTACCCTTCTTCTGATTATGATGCTATCGAAGGATGGGCTTTTGGAATTCAAGTATTTACAAAAACTACTAATAGAGAATACAAAGATGATTTCCCAGAATTATCAGGAAAACAAGATTCTAAAATAAAAACAGGAGTTTCATTGATTATTAGTAAACAAATATTTGAAGATTCTAATATTGCTTTTGAGTCGTTTGTTGGTGTAGGTTTAGCAAATATTACTCATGAATTCTATTCGTATGATTCTACAATTGGTGTAAACCAATATACACCTTTTAAAACATCGGAATCTGGTCCAAATTTCCAATTAGGATTCCGAATTGGATTTGGCAACTAAGAAATCAATTGTTTAGTTTAATCAAATAACCCAACACATTTCAATAATAATCTAGTAAAATTTTATTGACAATTCAAATAAGAATTGAAACCAACCTTCTGAAATCCAGGAGGTTTTTTTTATCTATTAAATTAGGATACAAAAAAACCCGTTTCGAAAGAAACGGGTTTTTTAAATTTATGAAAAATCTCGTGATTATGCTTCGAAAGGAAGAATAGAAACGTATGATTTATTTTCACCTTTTTTCTGGAACTTAACAAGACCATCAACTCTAGCGTGTAGCGTGTGATCTTTACCCATGTAAACATTTTCACCTGGATTGTGTTTAGAACCTCTTTGTCTTACGATGATGTTCCCAGCAATAGCAGCTTGTCCACCAAAAATCTTTACGCCTAAACGTTTTGATTCTGATTCTCTACCATTCTTCGAACTACCGACACCTTTCTTGTGAGCCATGACGTATAAGTTTTATGTTGTTATTATTCTT
>CALPQA020000165.1 GCA_943325595.2 Auritidibacter sp. Marseille-P8566 | reverse complement strand
ATGATTCGTATCTTGGTACTCGTCGACCAAAATATATCGAAATCTGTTTTGGTATTTGGCTAAAACTTCAGGAAACCGAGTCAGCAATTCATTGGTTTTCAATAGTAAATCATCAAAATCCATCGCTCCGGCTTTAAAACAACGCTCCACATAATTTTGATAAATTTCACCCAAACGAGGCTTTTTAGACATTGCATCTTGCTCTTGTAATTCGGGATTATTGAAATAGGCTTTAACAGTAATTAAACTATTTTTATAGGATGAAATTCTACTTAAAACTTGTTTTGGTTTGTAAATATCACGATCCAATTGCATTTCTTTAATTACTGCAGAAATTAAACGAACAGAATCTTGCGTATCATATATTGTAAAATTGGAAGGATACCCTAATTTGTCGGCTTCCGAACGGAGAATTCTTGCAAAAACGGAGTGGAACGTTCCCATCCATAGATTTTTTGCCTCGTTAGAACCTACAATATCCGAGATTCTTTTTTTCATTTCACGGGCGGCTTTGTTCGTAAAAGTCAACGCCAAAATGCT
This sequence comes from Auritidibacter sp. Marseille-P8566, assembly GCA_943325595.2. The sequence goes on along the minus strand of CALPQA020000165.1, from coordinate 4,958 downwards.
AAAAGAATCAACTCCCAAACTCATCAAATAGGCAATTCTAATGGTTAGAACACGGGTTTTTCCTGAGCCAGCACCCGCAATAATTATCATTGGCCCGTCCTTTTGGAGAACAGGTTCTTGTTGCGCTTCGTTAAGTTGGCTAATGTATTTTTGCATTTAATTTTCAATATTATGTTACAAAAATAAGGATTTAGAATGAAGAATTTAGCAAGAAAACAAACTATAAATGAGAAGTTATACAATTTACAATTTTAATTTATTTTCTAAAGAAAACATCATAGGCAAATCGGATTAATGTTCCCAACACAACAATCAAAAAGAAAATTCTAATGAATTTATTTCCTTTATTTATTGCCAATTTCGCTCCTAAAAAACCACCAACAGCATTACAAACCGCCATGGGGGTAGCAATTAACCAAATGATTTTTCCTTTAATGATGAACAAACAAATCGAACCAAAATTAGTGGCTAAGTTTACCATTTTTGCATTGGCGGAAGCCTGAAGAAAATCAAAACCAAGTAACGTTACAAATGCTAAAACTAGAAAACTTCCTGTTCCAGGTCCAATAAAACCATCATAAAAACCGATGAAAAAAGAAATCAAAACGGCATACAAAATTTGCTGTTTTGAAGAATGAGATTTGTCAGCATGTTGTCCAAAATTTTTCTTTACATACGTGTAAATTAGTAATAAAGAAAGGATTACTAAAAGCAAAGGTTTCATAAAATCGTTGCTTACATAAGTCAATAAAGTAGAACCTGCAAAAGCCGAAGGAACTGCCAAAACCATCATAATGAGTAGCAATTTCCAATTCATTTCTATCTTTTTCAGGTATTGCAAAGCTGCAAAAAAAGTACCGCTAAAAGACGGAATTTTTAGACTTCCAATTACAGTTGCAACGGGAAGGCTAGGCAATAAAACCAATCCCATTGGAGTTTGAATTAATCCACCACCACCAACGATAGCATCTACAAAACCTGCTAAAAAAGCAGCAATACATAATAAAATTAATATTGTGGTATCCATGTTTTAGTTAGTTTATAGTAAAAAAAAACTCAAGAAAAATTCTTAAGCTTTTTTTATAAAAATTGAAACAAATTGTTTTTAATTTTTAATTATTCTTTCGGTCACAATCATGTTGTTTTCGAATTCAATCTGAAGCAAGTACACTCCTTTCGACAAATTCGAAATAGTAACTTGCTTTGAATTTCCTTCATATAAATGTTGTCCAATAGTATTTAATATTGATACTTTTTTAACTACATCCATCGTTTCAATATGTATAAAATCATTCGAAGGATTTGGATAAACAGAATATTCTACCTTATTAATTTCTTGTAATCCCAAAACTGCATTTGAAGCTTGTAAGTATAACGAAATTGGGAAATAACCCTCACCATTATTAAAAACAGCAGTAGGTACACTAATTTTAAAAGTATGATTTCCAGAAGTTAAACTTCCCACATCAATTTTTCGAATTGGTATTTTTGCTCCTGGACACCAGTTGCTAAAGGATTGCCATTCGGTATTTGTTTTTGGTGTAGCGCCATAAATTCCGTTTCCTTGTGTGTTATAAATTCTATAAGGTTCACAGGTTGGCTCACCTGGAGTGTAGGTTAATACAGGAACTAAAGGATTATCAAAATAAATCTTATGCAGTCTTCTATTGTATTCTTCTCCTCCACTATTGGCACCGTGATTTGAAGTAATTAAATAAAAACTTGCATTATCCATAGTAGTTGGCAGGTTAAAAATGATAGTTCTAACGGTTTGTCCAATAGCATCAGAGGCACCCGCTTGGTAGTTATTTAAATTATTTTTAAAGTTTAATGGCAATAAAAAATTATTAGCAGTTGTTAAAGTAGTCGTATTTGAAACCAACTCGAGTGTTCCGAAAAACACACTGTTTATTCCTGTACAACCTGCAATTTGAGTTTGTGCAGCGTAAGGAACACCAAAAACTTCCAATTCAATCCAAATATCATAAAGCGCAATTATCGAGGGATCCTTCACTATTTTCGCCATATTATCAACGTTAAAAGTGTAGGGAACCAAATTAGGAGGTATATTTTTATTCATAAAAGGAGTTATAAACCTAGCCAATTCAATTCTTTGAACATTTCCGGGAATATAGGTAATAGCATCTTTAGGAACAAAAGCTAAATTCACATTCCCAATTCGGTCATAATTATCACAATCTGCCTTTATGGAAACATTCAAAGTCATAGAATCACCAAAAGACAACAACTGACTTGCCGTTAATTTTTTAGCATACAAATCGTTTCGATGCCGAATAACACCTGCGGGAACTGGCTGATTTACAATTCCGGCATAACCATCATAAAAAAGTATTTGGTCAAAAACCGTCAGACTTGTTTGGGCAAAACCATCAATATTAAAAATGCTTAATAATAGAATAAGTAGAATTTTTTTCACTGTTATATATTTTTAATTTCAGTAAAAATATCAAAATTTTAAACAATTTTAACCAATAATAAATAATTTGTCAAATTATTATTTATTAGCAAACAACTAAGAAAGTAATGTTTTACTTTTGTTATTATTAAAAACTGAATTTTGACAATGGAAACTACAAAAATAATTGAACTTTTAAGTTATACCTTACCCGCAATAATCACTGGTGTTGTCGCCTTTTACTTCTTTAAATTACATAACAAAAATGAAGAAAATCGCCGAAGCTATTTGTTGAACAAAGAAGCTCAAAAAGAGGCATTACCAATTCGTTTACAAGCATTTGAAAGAATGACGTTGTATCTAGAACGCATCAATCCAACAAAATTACTAATTCGGATTACTCCCATATCTGAAGATAAAAACGACTATGAAAACTATGTGATTGCTCAAATCGAACAGGAATTTGAACACAATTTAACGCAACAAATATACATGTCTGACGAGTGCTGGACAATTATTGTAGCAGCAAAAAACACCACAATTCAAATGATACGGAGAGCCAATATGAGCGAACGCGTAGATAGCGCCGACAAACTTAGGGAAGTGATTTTGAATGATTTAATGGACAAGCAAACTCCAAGTAATACTGCTTTGGCTTACATCAAAAATGAAGTGAGTATGATGTGGAATTAAAAATTATACCGTAATAAAATACCAAAACCTGTAATGAAAATTACGGGTTTTGTTTTTTTTTGGGCGTGCCCTTTCGTAAAAACTACAGGTCAGGCTTTCCGCTGCAATCTTTGTTACGTTCTACTCCACAAAGTATTTCCACTGCAATCCTTCACGCAATTCGAGATTAAACACATCTATTTTTCATACAATTACACTTAATAAATCTCTAGTTCTCAAAAATAAATCGTAAATTTAATAGTGATAATTTATTCCATCCAACATGAAACAAATCCTTAAAAAATTACTAATCGGAAATGGATCACCCTTTGAAAATTCAGAGCAAAATCCAATACAAAAAACCATCCAAAACATAAAAGCAATTTGGAATAATGACCATCAAGATGATAATGGAATCGAAAAAATAATTCGCTTATTGCTTTCCTCTTCCCAATTATTGTTTCCCGGAATTTATATAAAGTACTTAGCCAATCAAAAAGGACCTCAATACAAAGATTTATCACTCGATTTTTATGTCTTGCTAAAAGTGTGCTTTCCCCTTATTATGCTGCACAACAATTGGCAAACAAATCCAATACTTGTTTATTTGATGGTTTATGTTTTGTTGGAAACCGTGCTCTACATTCCAACGCTCATTTTCGCATCCGATTCCTTTTCGAAACCACGCTCTTATAAAAGGTCAATGTTGTTGCTTTTTTTTAATTATTTAGAAATCGTTTTTGCGTATGCAGTACTTTATTCATGTGGAAATTATCTCAATAAACCTTTCTCACATTGGTTTGACGCCATATACTTTAGTATCATCACCTCGTCATCTATCGGATATGGAGATTTTTATCCAATTACACCAATGGGAAAATTTCTGGTAAGTACACAAGCCTTATTATTCTTGTTTTTCGTTATTTTGTTCTTGAATTTTTTCTCAACCAAAATAAATTTTGAACACGAAAATAAGGAGTAATTAAATTAATTTTCGCGCTTTTTCTAAATCTTCAAAGGTGTCAATTCCAATTCCAACATGTGTAGTTTCAACCATTTTGATGCGTTTTCCAAATTCTAAATAACGCAATTGTTCTAATTTTTCAGAAGCTTCTAAAGTTTTCATTGGTAAACTATAAAAATCCAATAACGCTTGCTTTCTAAAAGCATAAATCCCAATATGTTGCATGTAACGCACGCCAACATTTACTTCTCTTGGATATGGAATTACAGAACGGGAAAAATACAATGCAAAATCGTTTTGGTCTACTACAACTTTCACATTATTAGGATTGTTTATTTCTTCCAAATCGGTGATTTCTCGCATTAAAGAAGCCAAATCAACTTCGTTTTTGGAATCATTTCTATAAACTTGTAGTAATTTTTCTAATGGTTCTTTATTGATAAAAGGCTCGTCACCTTGAACATTTACAACGACATCAACAGCTAAATGTTCAACAGCTTCGGCAATTCTATCGCTCCCAGATTCATGCTCTTTGATACTCATAATGGCTTTTCCACCTTGAGAAACAATCTCGTTGAAAATCAAATCAGAATCGGTAACAACAAAAACGTCATCAAATAAATTGGTATTCACTGCCGCTTCATACGTTCTGGAAATAACGGTTTTACCGCCTAAATCTTGCATTAATTTAGCGTGAAATCGTGTCGATGCGTAACGTGCTGGAATAACTGCTATTATTTTCATGTTCAACTTTTTAAAATACAAACTTACAAATGATTTTATAATTCTAACTATTCTTCGAAACTTTCATCTTTGAAACCTATCAAATACAGCTTGTCTTTTGCTCTTGTAATTGCGGTATACAACCATCGGATATAATCTCTATCGATGCCGTTTGGCAAATAT
>CALPQA020000164.1 GCA_943325595.2 Auritidibacter sp. Marseille-P8566 | reverse complement strand
TGGAAAAAGTAAAAGCAAAAAAACACCTTGGTCAGCATTTCTTAAAAGACGAAAGTATCGCCGCAGCAATTTCGGATACTATGAATTTTGAGGGCTATCAAGACATATTGGAAATTGGTCCAGGAATGGGAGTTTTGACAAAATATTTGTTAGAAAAACCAATAAATACCTACGTAATTGAAATCGATACCGAATCGGTGACATATTTGGACGAGAATTTCCCAAAATTAAAAGACAAAATTATTTCCAAAGATTTCTTGAAATACAACATCAACGAAACTTTTGAAGGGAAGCAATTTGGCATAATTGGGAATTTCCCTTACAATATTTCAACGCAAATCGTTTTCCGAACTTTAGAATACCGCAACCAAATTCCGGAATTTGCTGGGATGTTCCAAAAAGAAGTTGCCGAAAGAATTTGCGAGAAAAAAGGAACGAAGGCTTACGGAATTTTATCTGTTTTGGTTCAAGCATTTTATGATGCCGAATACCTATTCACAGTCGATGAGCACGTTTTTATTCCACCACCAAAAGTAAAGTCGGGTGTATTGCGATTGCGCCGAAAAGCAGATTACAGCCTGCCTTGTGGCGAAAAATTATTCTTCACCGTAGTAAAAACTGCCTTTCAACAACGCCGAAAAACATTGCGAAACAGTTTAAAAACACTAAATTTGTCGGATAATTTGCGAGAAGACACTATCTTTGACCTTCGTCCAGAGCAGTTGAACGTGCAACAGTTTATTGAACTCACCCAAAAAATAGAAGCCGATGCAGTTTAAAATCAGCAAAGATTTAATTCAACAAATAGTACAACTTATTCAATCTAAGAATAACCAGCAACTGGAGATTTTATTGAATGACATGCACCATGCTGATTTTGCTGAAATTCTTGATGAAGTTGGGATTGAAGAAGCGACTTATATCTTTCAGGTTTTAGACAGTGAAAAAACTGCCGAAATTCTTCTTGAGCTTGATGATGATTTACGGGAAAAAATATTAAGCCGTCTTTCTTCCAAAGAAATTGCAGAAGAATTAGACGAATTAGAAACCAATGACGCTGCCGATATTATTGGAGAACTTTCCAAAGATAGAAAAGCGGAAGTAATATCTGAACTTCAAGACATTGAACACGCCAAAAGCATTGTAGACTTACTGCGTTATCATGAAGATACTGCGGGTGGAATTATGCACAAAGAGTTGGTCAAAGTCAATGAAAATTGGAATGTACTAACGTGTGTAAAGGAAATGCGAATTCAAGCTGAAAACATTTCTAGAGTGCACTCTATTTATGTGGTCGATGATGAAAATAAACTTAAAGGGCGTTTGTCTCTAAAAGATTTATTGACCGCAACAACAAAAACACCTATTAAAGAATTTTATATCAGCAAACTACATTTTGTAGATGTAGAAACTCCAGAAGAAGAAGTTGCCCGAATAATGGATAAATACGATTTGGAAGCCATTCCTGTTGTAGATGAATTAGGGCGTTTAGTTGGGCGAATTACCATCGATGATGTTATTGATGTCATAAAAGAAGAAATAGAAAAGCGAGATACAGAAGACATTCAAAAGTTTGGAGGTTTGGAGGCACTTGATTTACCGTATGTGCAAACACGACTTTTCGAAATGGTGAAAAAACGAGCAACTTGGCTTGTAGTACTCTTTCTTGGTGAATTATTTACAGCTTCCGCAATGGGCTTTTTTGAAGGAGAAATCAACAAAGCAATTGTACTTACCATGTTTATTCCATTAATTATTTCCAGCGGAGGTAATTCTGGTTCACAAGCCGCAACCTTGATAATTCGTGCCATGGCGCTTAAAGAATTAGACTTAAAAGATTGGTGGTATGTCATGAAAAAGGAAATCGCTTCCGGATTTTTATTAGGCTCTATCCTTGGATTTGTTGGCTTTATAAGAATCTTAATATGGCAGAATTTAGGAATACATGATTATGGTATTTATTGGCTTTTTATTGCCATGACCGTTGCCGTTTCTTTAGTTTTTATCGTTTTATGGGGAACACTTTCGGGTTCAATGATTCCGTTTTTATTAAAAAAACTTAAATTAGATCCCGCAACATCATCTGCTCCTTTTGTAGCAACTTTGGTTGATGTAACAGGGTTAATTATTTACTTTTCAATTGCAATGATATTCTTGAACGGCAAATTATTATAACCCTAAAAAGAGCATAATAACTTCTTAAAACAAGTAAACAAAAATGAAAATTCACATCATCGGTGGCGGAAATTTAGGCGTTGCCATAGCTATCGGAATATCCAAATATTCCTCTGGAAATCAAGTTACAGTTACCAGACGAAATACCGAAAGTATTCTCCATTTGGAGCCACTAGGAATTACCGTTTCCTCGGATAATAAGCACCAAATTCAAGATGCCGATGTCATCATATTGACCATAAAACCATACCAAGTTGACCTTGTTTTAGAAGAAATTCTACCCTCAGTAAAGAACAAAATTATTGCGTCGGCCGTGAGCGGATTGTCTATTGAATCTCTTCAAGAAAAAACCAAATCGGCACATACAATAATTCATATAATGCCCAATATTGCAGCCCGTTTTGGGGAGTCCGCAACCTGTATTTCCTATGTTGAAAAAGACAAAACACAGGCGCAAAAAGTCATTCAACTTTTCAATGATTTGGGAACCGTTTCTGTAATTGACGAAAAATTAATGGACGCCGCAACCGTACTTGGTGCCTGCGGAACCGCCTATGCATTGCGTTATATTCGTGCCTCGATGCAAGCCGGAATCGAAATTGGTTTCGACGCAGCCACGGCACTTTCCATTGCTTCCCAAACCGCAAAAGGAGCCGCCACCATGGCATTAGAAGAAAAAATCCATCCCGAACAATTAATAGACCGCGTAACAACTCCGCAAGGCTGCACCATTGTTGGCCTCAACGAAATGGAACACGAAGGTTTCAGTTCCTCATTAATCAAAGGAATCAAAACCTCCCTTAAGAAAATCAAAGAATAATTTTTTTTATTTGGGCATTTCCCCACTTCCACTAGCGTTGCAGTTGGGGTCGCGCTGTTCGTTGCAATCCACGCTAAAAAGCGCGGGATTTCCACTGCCATCCCTAATGCGAAACAGACAACTTAGATTGTTAGATTTTAGACTCCTTAGATTTCACCAAATAACCCCATAAAATAAAAATTGTTTTAATAAACCGAAAGGAAATAAAGACTACATTTGAAAATAAATACACTACTCAATAGCGTCAATCTTCCCAAATATGGTTTTAATAGGCGCTAGTTTGTAGCGAGTATTTAATAAATTATGAAAAGTTAATACGAATGAGTAAAACAATAATAAATCTTCTTTTCTTTTTAATTCAACTTACCATCGCTATTTTTTTTGGAATTATCGCACAAAAATTTTCTGAAACGTATTTATTAAATATTAGTTTTAGTTATTTGTTAATCATCAATTATTTGTTTTCTATTATTGGAATAGCACTTCCAGGATTTTACTATCTTAAATTATATAGCAATAGGAAAATATTTATTGCAGCTTTACTTTCATCTTTAATATTCATTTTGTTCGGTTTCATTTTGTATATTTTGATTGGTGCACTTAATTTTTCTATTGTTGGTTTTGAATATTCAGGTTTAATAATTCCTTTACTTTTAGGAGTAATTGGATTCAATATTTTTGCTTTTAAAATAAAACCTTTATAATGAGAATTTGCAATCCCTGCCCACAACCAAAACCTTCTAAAACCAAAAAAACCCGTTATAAAACGGGTTTCCTGTACTTTTCTTTTCACTATTTCAACAATCCATCCAACTGTTCTTGAAGTTTTGGTGACGATGGTCTTGCCGCATCAGCGCTAACTACTTTCCCGCTTGGGTCAATTAAAATAAATCTAGGAATACTATTGATGCTGAAACTTTTCATGAAATCGGAGCTCCAGTTTTTGTCAGCAAACAATTGAATTCCACCCAATTGTTTCTCTTCCACAAATTTTTTCCATTTCTCTAAATCCTTATCTACATCTACAGAAATACTCACAAAAGCAATGTTTTTATCGTGGTATTTTTCTTCTACTTTTTTCAAAAATGGAATTTCAGCACGACAAGGACCGCACCAAGTTGCCCAAACATCTATGTAAACATATTTCCCGTTTAAGTCGGAAAGCTTGGTTGTGCCGCCTTTAAAATTCACATAGTCAAAACCTGGCGATACAGTGTTATTCAGTTTTAGCTTTTCCTTACTTTCCTTATAGTAAGAAGTCATTCCAGCTTTGTTTCCTTCGATTTTCTTTTTTTGTAAGGCAACAAAATTGGCATCTAATTTACTTCCTTCTAGTTTCTCCAAATCCGATTTGATTTTGTTTTCTATGGCAGCACCAAAGTCAGCATCATTCAATTCCATTAATTTATCAAATTCAAAAGCACTTTCTGCAAGGGTTGCTTTCGCTAAATAATTATTTTCTTTTGAACCAACTCCTGAATAAACAATAGATTCATCAAAATTTTTGGCATCCATTTTCAAAGTCAAATCGTATCCATTTTTCAAATACAAATCGGTATATTCAACACCATCAAACATTTGATACAAACCTTCTTTTATGTTCACCGTATCTTTGAAAACCCCGTCTTTATTAACTTGGATTTTTTTATACACCTTCTTATTATCTCTCAAAGAAATAAAATCACCGTTTTTATTTGCAATTTCGGCTTTAAAGGTAACATAGTTTTTTGTTTGTGCTTCGGCAATATAAGCAGCAGCTAATACCATTCCGATAATAAATACTCTTTTCATATTATGTGGGTTTAATTAAATATCAAATATAGTTTTTGTTCAAACACTATTATTAATTATCCAATACTATTTTTTAAGAAATCTAATTTTATTACTAAATAGCACAAAAAAACCGCCAAATAACTTTGACGGTTCTCAATATTGTTAGTTTTGCTACTATCTAATATTTTGCTAATGCATCTTTTTTCCAGTTTTGAATAGATTCTATTTTACTTTTTGAAAATTCAACTTCTGTTAAAGTAGCCTCATTCCAAAATAACCATTTTCCAGATTTCACTCCATTAGTATATTCTCCAATTGTTTTTTTATTCCCATTAACATCATAGGAAATCCACAAGCCATCTAGTTTTCCGTCTTTAAAAAACCCTTCCTGATGAACCAATCCATTTTCAAAATAGTAAGTTGCTTTTACTTTTTGATCTACTATCTGCAATTTTGGTTCTATTGTTTGTGCAAAAAACAGCCCAGATATTAACATAGCGCCTATAATCATATACTTTTTCATAATGCTTTATTTAAATTAAAAATTGATTTCATTACAAATATATAAAAATTATTTACATAAAAATTACTTTTGCTTAACAATTTCATAACATTGCAAAATTTAACAAATTTTAGTTCTCTTTTTTGATCAGAAAAGCACATAATTTATATAACTTAAGTGGATAATTCATAATAAGTCCTAAATTTGCAATCATCCAGAAAAAATAAATAAAATTTCAATAAATGTA
>CALPQA020000163.1 GCA_943325595.2 Auritidibacter sp. Marseille-P8566 | reverse complement strand
TAATGTTACCGATTTTGCTTTCGGTATAGGACTAGGTGGAAAATGGATTTCAAAAAAAGGAGTTACCTTTGAAATTAATGCTGGTTTAGGAAGAAACCTGTTCAGCGAATACAATAAAGAAGACAGAAATTATGAGTTTATTGGACGCGGCGGAATTTCGGTAGGTTACCGATTTTAATCCTCAAAAAAAACAAAAAGGCGCTTCAATCGAAGCGCCTTTTTTTATAACCGAATACCAAAGAACCGATTACACTATTATTTACATTTTCAACAACCAGTTTTTCATTGAAACTTCATTTTCTATAATTGCTTTTAACTCAGAAATTTTCACGCGGTCTTGTTTCATCGTGTCTCTATGACGAATTGTTACCGTTTGATCTTCTATCGTTTGGTGGTCAACCGTGATGCAGAAAGGAGTTCCCAGCGCATCTTGTCTTCTGTAGCGTCTTCCTACTGCGTCTTTTTCGTCATAAGCAACATTGAAATCCCATTTCAAATCATCAATAATTTGGTGTGCAATTTCTGGTAAACCGTCTTTTTTCACCAATGGAAAAATCGCTGCTTTTGTAGGTGACAATACCGATGGTAATTGTAAAACTGTACGAACTGAACCATCTTCTAACGTTTCTTCTTTCAAAGAATTCGAGAAAACCGCCAAGAACATTCTGTCTAATCCAACAGAAGTTTCCACAACATACGGCGTATAATTCGCATTGGTTTCGGTATCAAAATATTGTAATTTTTTTCCAGAGAATTTTTCGTGTGCTTTCAAATCGAAATCGGTACGAGAGTGAATTCCTTCTAATTCTTTGAATCCAAAAGGGAAATTAAACTCGATATCCGCCGCAGCATTTGCGTAATGTGCTAATTTTTCGTGGTCGTGAAAACGATAATTTTCCTTCCCTAAACCTAGTGATAAATGCCAATTCAAACGGGCTGTTTTCCAATGTTCGTACCACTTCATTTCATCACCTGGTTTTACAAAAAATTGCATTTCCATTTGTTCAAACTCCCGCATACGGAAAATAAATTGTCGTGCAACAATCTCATTTCTAAAGGCTTTACCTGTTTGTGCAATTCCAAAAGGAATCTTCATTCTTCCCGATTTTTGAACGTTCAAGAAATTCACAAAAATTCCTTGAGCAGTTTCTGGACGCAAATACAAGTCCATTGCAGTATCTGCAGAAGCCCCTAATTTAGTTCCAAACATCAAGTTAAACTGACGCACTTCGGTCCAATTTCTTGAACCCGATTCAGGACACGCAATTTCTAATTCTTCAATTAAAGCTTTTACATCTTCAAGGTTTTCATCGCCCAAAGATTTTGCCATTCTTGCTAGAATCTCATTTTTCTTAGACAAATATTCAACTACGCGTGCATTTGTAGTAACAAATTCCTCACGGTTGAAGGCTTCGCCAAAACGAACACTTGCTTTTTCTATTTCTTTTTCGGCTTTTTGATTGAGTTTTTCAGCATAATCTTCAATCAAAACGTCAGCTCGATATCTTCTTTTTGAATCTTTGTTGTCAATTAATGGGTCGTTAAAGGCATCCACGTGGCCGGAAGCTTTCCAAGTTGTGGGATGCATCAATATTGCAGCGTCAAGGCCTACAATATTTTCATTCAATTGCACCATCGATTTCCACCAGTATTCTCTGATGTTTTTCTTTAATTCTACTCCGTTTTGTGCATAATCATAGACTGCACTTAAACCATCGTATATTTCGCTTGACGGAAAAATATATCCGTATTCCTTTGCATGCGAAACTACATTCTTAAATAAATCTTCTTGTTTTGCCATAATGATGCAAAAATATAAAAAGTGAAATTAATAAAAGCATATAAAATGTACTTTGAATGCTAGTTTTCGTTATTTTTATATATAAATCAAAAAATAGATGTTAAAAAACGTAATAAATCTACTTTTCCCAAAAGTTTGCATGGGTTGCAAAGCCTTTTTGTTGACCGAGGAAAATGTAATTTGCACCACTTGCCGCCACGAAATCCCATTAACACAACATTTTCGTAATCCTGAAAACGAAGCGTTTAGCAAATTTTACGGTCGGATTCCGATTGAACATGCTTCCGCATTATTGTATTTTCACAAAAAGGGAATTGTTCAAGAAATTATTCACGGTTTGAAATACCGGGGACATGAAGAAATTGGGACTGTTTTTGGGAATTGGATGTCCGAAGATTTGAAGAAACTGCCCATTACTAATACGTTTGACGCTATTGTTCCTGTGCCACTTCACAAAAAAAGATTGCGAGAACGGGGTTACAACCAAGTAACTACTTTTGGATTGGGATTATCAGAAAGTCTTAAAATTCCTTATAACACTTCCGTTTTGCAGCGAAATGTATATTCTAAAACGCAGGTGAAAAAGAATCTTTTGGGAAGAACCGCCATAATAGATTCGCTTTTTGACGTCACCTTTTCAGAAAACGACCACAACAAACATTATTTATTAATTGATGATGTTTTGACAACGGGTGCGACTCTTGAAGCTTGTGGTAGAGCCTTACTGAAAATTCCAGGTACTAAAATCAGCATCGTTTGTATGGCGATGTCGCATTCTTAAAACCTGATAAATTGATTTAGACTATAAAGAAGCTTTTATCTTTTCGATAATTTCAGCATATTCTAAGTCAGAAAGTAATGTTTTTTGTGGGTTCATTTCGAAGATTCCGCCAAAGCCAAAACCTCCTTTGTATTTTGGAACTACGTGCATGTGCAAATGCGAAATCGTGTCTGCATAGGCGCCATAATTAATTTTATCAGGGTTAAATGCAGCAGTAATTGCTTTTCCCACTTTGGCAACATCGGCCATAAAAGCGTTGCGTTGTTCCTCGGACAATTCGTGAAAATCGATGCCGTGGTCTTTGTAAACTACATTGCAGCGCCCTAAATGCGATTGCTCTTTGAACAAGAACAGTTGTGACACGCTTAAATCACAAATTTTAATCATTAAACTTTTTAGGGTGTCGTTGTTTTGACAATACAAGCATTCTGAAGCGGGAGTTGGCATATTCTCTTTGGTTGAAATTTTACTGTTTTTTGAAGGTTCTGAAAACTTTTTAAAAAATCAAAACTCCCTGAAGTTAGCAGGAAGTTTTTAATGATTTTTTTGAGTTTTTATTATTTTTGAATGATTACTCTCATTTTGTCATAGCTAGTGATAGAGGCAATATTCACATCCATTTTTTCTGTTGACTTGATATTCACATCGATAGAACCATCTGCGTTTACGGGAATTAATCCGTAATTTTTAGCGTTCAAAACATCGGGTTGGGTTTTTACTGGCGCTTTTGCATAGGCCGTTGGGATTAAATCTAAATCTTTTAAAACATTAAAAGACAGGCAAATTGCAATTACGGTAAGAATGGTTTTTGCGTACAAATCTAATTTCATAATTCTGTTTTTGTTTAGGTTATTGTTTGGGTTTACTTTTTTAACCTTGCTTTGAAACCTTACTTTTTTGATTTTATCAGAAAGTAAAAAGGGCTCTCGGTTAAAAAAATGATTTTCAAAGATACAAAACTAAGTTTAATTTTGGATTTGCATACTATTTTCTCTTTATGCCATTGGATTTCTGTTGGTGAACCCGTTAAAGTCATCGCCACTTTTTGATTTGAAAAGCACTGAAATTGTGATTACCCTAGAACCGTTTTTAGCCCTGATAGTAGCGGCATCCCACGCTTTTTAGCGTGGATATAGCGAATAGCAGGAAATAGCTCCCAATAAAAATGCAAAAGATTTCGATTACAGAAAATATAATTGTTAATTTGTGACTTCTAATTTAGAGTGGTATGTTGAAAAACAATTTGAGATATATTTTGGTTTTGCTTGTTCTAGCCGTTGTAAGTTGTGCCAAAAGAGGTTCGATTTCTGGTGGATTGAAAGATACACTTGCGCCCGTTTTGAGAGGAAGTTTTCCGAAGAATTTTAGTGTGAATTTTAAAGGAAGTGAAATTAATTTGACTTTTGACGAATATGTAAAACTGAAAAACGTCAATAAACAGCTGGTTGTTTCGCCACCAATGAAGACAACGCCGATAATTTCGCCTTTGACAGCGAGCCGAATTATCAATATAAAAATTAAAGACACGCTACAAGAAAACACGACGTATAGCTTTAATTTTGGGCAAAGTATTGAGGACAATAACGAAAGTAATCCTTACAAACAATTCAAATATGTGTTTTCAACGGGTGCATTTATCGATTCGCTACAGGTGGGTGGGACGATAAAAGACGCTTTAAATAAGAAAGAAGATTCGTTTGTTTCGGTGATGTTGTATGAAGTTAATGATAAATTCACGGATTCGGCGGTTTATAAATTGGCGCCAAGGTATATTACGAACACGTTGGACAGTTTGAAGACTTTTAAAATTGAGAATATCAAGGCTGGGAAATACCTTTTGGTGGCTATGAAAGATGAGAATAGCAACAATAAATTTAATCCTAAGGAAGACAAAATTGGGTTTAGAAAACAGTATGTTACGATTCCGAATGACAGTCTTTTTGAGTTGAAATTATTCAAAGAAGTGCTTCCTTTTAAAGCAATAAAACCCGTTCAAGCTTCGGAAAACCGAATTATTGTGGGCTATGAAGGAAATCCAAAAGACCTTGCAGTTGTTTTGAAAAAAGGCAATGAAATACTACCTTCGATTGTTACAAAATTTCCTGCAAAAGATTCTGTTCAGGTTTGGTACAAACCAATTAAAGCCGATTCATTGAATTTGGCAGCAACTAAAGGAAAATACAATGCTGCTTTTAATTTCAAAATAAAGACTCAGAAAAAAGACACGTTGAGTTTTACCGCAAAACAAAATGGGCTTTTGCCAATGCGTGAAAAATTTTCAATTTATGCCTCTCTTCCATTGGTGAAATTTGACAAATCGAAGATTAAAATTATGGACAAAGACTCGGTGAATGTTGCTTTTACTACTGATTATGATGTTTATAATCAAGAATTGATATTTGACTTCCAAAAAGAGCCGTTACAAAATTATAAGTTTCAACTTTTGCCTGGCGCTTTGACCGATTATTTAGAGCAGAAGAATGACACTTTGACCTATAAACTCACTACGAAAAACAATGGCGACTACGGAAATCTTAAGGTAAATTTGGTTGGAGTAAAGCATTTTCCTGTACTTGTAGAATTGACAAATGCCAAAGGCGATGTTGTGGCTTCGGAATATACTGCGAAAGAGACTTCGGTAGAGTTTACATTTTTGGATCCTGCCAAATTTACGTTGCGCGTTATCTATGATGTAAACGGAAATAAGGAATGGGATTCAGGTAATTTCTTAGAAAAACGCCAAGCCGAAGAAGTAATTTATTTCCCCAAGGAAATTGATGTTCGCGCCAATTGGGATGTCGATCAGACTTTTGATTTACCCCAATAATACTACATTTTAAATTCATCGCGATCGTTCAAGAAACCGAATTTTTGTCGGGTTTCTAAAAGCGCCTTTTTGTCGAAAGTTGTAATGAAAACTCCTTCAACTTCTTGAGGTTCAATAAGGTAATT
>CALPQA020000162.1 GCA_943325595.2 Auritidibacter sp. Marseille-P8566 | reverse complement strand
TTTCTATTGGTAAAAATGTAGAAATTAATGATTATGTACACATTGGTGTTGCAGAAGGAGTATCGATTGGAGACAACACATTAATAGCTTCAAAGGTTTTTATATCCGATCACAATCATGGCAATTACAATGGTGACAATCAAAGTAGTCCAGAAGAAAAGCCCATATTGAGAAAATTAAAACATAGCAAGATAACTATCGGAAAAAATGTTTGGATTGGAGAATTTGTAGCTGTTTTGCCAGGCGTTACCATTGGTGATGGAGCAATTATAGGAGCAATGAGTGTTGTTTCGAAAGATATTCCTGCAAATACAATAGCAGTTGGTTCGCCTGCAAAACCAATTAAGAAATACGATGAGATTAGTAATAAATGGGTAAAAATTTTAAATAATTAAATTTTCTTATATCTTTTCAAAGAAATTAATTCAAATGTGAAGTGTTTTTTTGGAAAGTCATTGCAATAGATTGTATGCATAATAAAGTTGAAAAAAATGTGATTGTAACTTCATTTGAAGAGTTCGATTAAATAAAAAATAGATATAAAAACTAGTAATTGTATTAATATTTAATAGCAATAAAAAGATTAAAACTTAAATTTACGTTATAGATGAGTGATTTGCAGGTATTATATAAAATAAAAGAAAAACCTTTTGTTACTAATTGTTTCATGACAGAACATGAAATATTTGATAATAATGATTCTTGTAATTTTGATAATCAAATTTCAGATGAAGTATTTTGTTTTTTTAAAAGAACAAATCCTGATTTCAAAAACATGTTTTTTTATGCCACTCAAAAAGCTTTATTAGCAAAAAATCCCATTGTTAATAATGAACTTAATTTTGTTACCGAAGTTTTTGTTTTAGAAAATGAAGTAGAAAAATCTTTGCAAATTAAAAATTGGCTTAATTCTCAAGGGAACTACCATTACCATACTGTTTTTAGAATGAATCGTGTAAAACAAGAACAAGAACACGACATAAATTATTCGCTAATTCAGAATCCAAATGAAGAAGATTTTGAGGTTTTATTAAAAATTTTAGAGCAAAATTTTGATAAATACACGGAAAGAATCCCAACTTTAGAAAAACTTAAGGAATTTAAAAACAGTATATATTTAATTAAAGAAGACAATCAAATTGCTGCCTTATTTGTAACGGAAATAAAAGGAAGTACAAGGTTTATGCATTTTTGGCTTGTAATTTCTAAATATCGCGGAAAGGGATATGGAGAATTAATCTTTAAATATTGTTTAAATTGTGATCCAGAAATTAAACGGTATACAAGTTGGATAAATATTAAAAACAATTATTCAATAAAAAAACATGCAGAATTTGGATTTGTTAAAGACCGAATTATTAATTTTATTTACCTCAACACCAATATAATGAAAGAAAAAATAATAAAAATTTTAGAAGAAACAAGACCAGAGTTTGACTTCCATGATGAATCAGTGAATTTTATTTCAGCCGAATACCTAGATTCTTTTGATATAATTACATTAGTGGTTGATATCGAAACTGCATTCGATGTAAAAATAATTGGCTCTCTGATTCTGCCAGAAAATTTTTCTAGTGTAGCAGCAATATTGAAATTAATTGAAATTTCTAAAAATGCATCTTAAGTTTAAAAATAAAAAAATTACAGGAATATTATCCGTTTTGCCCGCTAATGAAATCAATTATTTAGACGAAATTGAGAATTATAATTTTTCTGAAAAACAAAGCATAAAACTCGGAAAAATAATGGGTTATGGCACCCGTAGAATTGTAAATAATGGAACAACTGTTTCGGATTTATGCGCCTATGGTTTGAACTATTTGTTTGATAATAATTTATTGGACAAAGAAACTATTGGAGCATTGATTTTGTGTACACAATCTCCTGATTATTTTTTGCCAGCAACTTCAAATGTTATTTCCGGAAAAATAAATTTAAATGATGATGTTATTTGCTTGGACATCAATCAAGGATGTGCAGGTTTTGAAGTTGGATTATTACAAGCATTTATGCTTTTAGACACGGGAAGTATTGATAAAGTTGTGCTTTTGAATGCGGATGTTTTAAGTACAAAAGTTTCAATTAGGGACCGAAATAGTCGTCCTTTAGCAGGGGATGGCGCAGCAATAACAATAATAGAAAACGTTAAAAATAACGAAGACATTGATGTGTTTATAAAAATGGATGGATCTAATGCCCTAAGTCTGCAAATTCCTGCGGGAGGTTTTAAAATGCCTTCAAATAGCGAAACGGCTGAACTTAAAGAAGATGCGACAGGAAATTTTAGAGCCTTAGATCATTTAGTAATGAAAGGGGATGAAGTTTTTAATTTTGTGCAAACAAAAGTACCTGAAATGTTGAACGAAATGTTTGATAAACTAAAAATTGACGATGCTGCTTTTGATTATTATTTTTTTCATCAACCCAATAAATTTATGTTGGAGAAATTGGCTGAAATAGTGAAGATTCCAATTGAAAAAATGCCGAATAATATTTGCGAAAAGTATGGCAATGGCAGTAATAATACAGTTCCATTAAATATTTGTGAAAACTTGGGGGAGAAAGCTCTATCAAATTCTTATGAGGTTTGCTTAGGTGGTTTTGGAGTAGGATTGACTTGGAGTTTAATAAAATGGAAAATAGAAAAATTAGATTTTTGCAAAATAATTAATTATTAACTTTAAATCAATTCGTCTGCCAAATTAATTTTGAGGTATGGACGAAAAAGTTAATTGAAACAAATAAAATATTTACACAATGGAAAAACAATTATTAGATAAGATTGCAGAAATTTTAGAGGTTGATTCAGTAGCTTCCCAAGATGAACTCAGTAGTTTTGAAGAATGGGATTCATTGACAGGGTTGTCAATAATAGCAATGGTTTATGGTGATTACTCTAAAAAGTTAACGTATGAGCAATTGAAAAATTTTTCGACTATTGGTGATTTGGTAACATATGTTCTAGAGTAATGGAATACGTTTTATTGACAGGTGCTACTTCTTCTATTGGAACATCTGTAGCTATAGCCTTATCAAACCAATATATTTTAATACTTGCGGGACGAAATTTAGAGGAATTAAGATTAACGCAATCTAAACTCGAGGGATCAGGTCATCTAATATGGAATTGTGATTTTTTAAGCGATAACATTTCTGAAAGTCTCGTTCAATTTTTAAATAGCAATTCGATAAAAATCAATCATTTTTTACACTTAAGTGGCTGGTTTTCTATAGCACCAATTCGTTTGCAAAAAAAACAAGACACTCTAAAATCCTTTCAAGTTAACGTATTTTCAGCCATTGAAATAATTAGTATTCTATCTAAAAAAGAATACAAACAAGAACTAAAAAATGTTTTATTCTTCTCTAGTATTTCAAGTATTCGGGGTGTTTCGGGTTATTCCGTTTATGCTTCCGCAAAAAGTGCGCTACTTGGATTAATGAAAGCATTAGCCATTGAATTAAAACCTGTAAAAGTAAACACGATAGTTTTGGGAGCTGTAAGAACCAAAGCAACCGAGGACATAATAAAAGAAAATGAAGCGTTTATTAATAATCAAATTCCTTTGGGACTTGCATCAGATACTGTTTTAAACTCGTGGGTTTTATTTTTGTTAGAAGGAAAAACCTGGATGACAGGACAAAAAATAATTATTGATGGTGGAGCAACTGTTTTGTAATATTGACGACAAATCAGTTGTTTATAGATTTGAATCTGAATTATTTCAAGTTTGTACCTACTTTTTGGTAGATCAAGAAAAAGTAATAATAGTAGATCCTGGTAAATTAAATAATGAAGTATATAAATGGCTTAAACAATTCAATGCTTTAAATAAAATAATTTATATAACTCATGAACATTTTGACCATCATTTTGATGTCAATATTTTGTTGAAATTTCCAAGAACAACAATTTATATACCTTCTACTAATTTTAAAAATGCCATAAATAATTCAAGAACAAATATTTCTTTTTATTATAACTTGCCAATTGAAACAGATTGTTATAATCTAAGTGAAATAAATTATTTTGAACTTATCGAAACTCCTGGTCATAGTAATTTTTCCTATTGTTTTAAATACAAGAATATTCTATTTGGTGGCGATACAGTTATTGAAAAAAAATATTTAGTTTTTAAATTACCTGGAGGCGATAAATCTAAATTCGATAAATCGATAATAAAAATAAATAGTAAAATAGAAACAAATACAATTGTATTGCCTGGACATGGGAATCTGTTTTGTTATAATAAATGGATATAATGAAAAAAGTAATAATTATTGGTGCAGGAGCACATGCCGCTGAAGTCGAGGAGTATATCTTAGAAAACAACGCGATTAAACCAGAAATAGAAATCCTTGGCTTTTTAGATGATTCTTTAGAAAATTATCAAAAAGCACAATTACTATTTCCTTTACTTGGAGGTATTTTTAGTTATGATGTACCTTCCGATGTCGAATTAATCGTCACCTTGAATAGTATATCATTAAGGGCGAAAATTATAGAACATTTTAATGCTAAAAATATAAAGTTCACTAATTTTATTCACCACACTTCTAGAATTTTTAGAACTTCAAAGTTGGGATTTGGAAATATATTATGTCCTTATACTCAAGTTGGGCCTCATGTAGTTATTGGTAATCACAACATTTTTAACAACAGAGCAAGTGTTGGACATAATACTATTATTGGAGACAATAATATTTTCAATCCCAATAGTGGTTTATCAGGACATACGAAGGTGGGTAATTCCAACTTTTTTAGTCTAAATGTTGTTACAATCCCCAATGTAAGCATTGGAGATAATAATGTTATTGCACCAAATATGGTTCTCGAAAAAAATATTAAATCTGATTCCACTTTCTTTCATCGATTTAAAGAAGTTGTGTTAGTTATACCAAAAGAATAATTTATGGAAATTTCAAAAATATGGCTGTCTTCTCCGCACATGGGAGGAGCCGAACAAAAATTCATTAAGGAAGCTTTTGATACCAATTGGGTGGCACCTTTGGGACCAAATGTTAACGGATTTGAAAGTGATATTGAAAGTTATCTGGCAAAGCAATCCTATGTTAGCGCCTTAAATTCGGGTACGGCAGCAATTCATCTCGGGCTTATTTTATTAGGAGTTAAAGCTGGTGATGAGGTAATTTGTCAAAGTTTTACTTTTTCAGCTTCTGCAAATCCTATCTTGTATCTTCAGGCAACTCCTATTTTTATTGATAGTGAGTTGGAGACTTGGAATTTATGTCCCGTTGCTTTAGAAGAGGCAATTGTAGATAGAATTAAAAAAGGGAGAACTCCAAAAGCCATTATTGCCGTTAATTTGTACGGCGCCCCATATCAAATTGAGGCTGTTAGAGCAGTAGCAAATAAATATTCTATTCCTATTCTCGAAGATAGTGCAGAGGCACTAGGAAGTAGTTATAAAGGGCAAAAGTGTGGTACTTTTGGTGATATCGGTGTTTTATCCTTTAATGGAAACAAGATTATTACTACCTCGGGTGGTGGTGCTATTGTTACAAAAAAGAAAG